>CAJWDI010000015.1:0-29430 GCA_913031185.1 uncultured Flavobacteriaceae bacterium
AACAACGGTTCCATTGAGTAATTCTGCTATTTGGCTGGCTGTAAATTTCATACCATTGCAAAAATATAAAAAATTATCATAGCAATACTTTGGGAGAGCAGATATAGTATTGAGTCACTTTTTTTGTCATCCCTTTGAGATTTAACAATTTAGAGCTTTCATTTGGATTTGTAGTTTTTCCATCTTTTTGAAGAATTGTAATGGGGTGTTTTTTAGAATCATAGGCTATATTTGAAATGATGCCATCAAATACAAAAAATGGAATTTCAGAGTCGTCTAAATTTAAATGTATTTTGAATTTTTCTATGGTGGTTTTAAGCGCTAGCTTGATGTCCTGTTTCGGATAAAATTCAATCTTAAGCAACTGTCGATCTAAAAGTCTTTTAGAAAGATTACTTAAAACAAAATCTGGATGATTTTTCCAGGATTTCAAAGCAGAAACAAGATCATTATCATCTAATTCGGAAAAGCTTTCTAATATGGGCTTTGTAAGATTTGAGGCATGGATCTCAGTTTTTAAGAAAAAATCAAGTTCGGGACTTACAAACAAGGGGGCATTTGATTGAGAAAGCATTTTGGCACGTTTTAAAACATTGATGATCATGTTTTCCGCTACTACCCCTGTTTTATGTAGATATACTTGCCAATACATCAAACGACGAGCTGAGAGAAACTTCTCTATCGAATAGATTCCTTTTTCTTCAATAACCAATTCATCCGAGACAACATTCATCATCGAAATCAAACGCTCACTGTTGATATTACCCTCCGATACACCAGTGTAAAAACTATCGCGTTTTAGGTAATCGGAACGGTCCATATCCAATTGACCAGAAATTAACTGACCAAAAAATGGGCGCTCATATTCACCTTTAAACATGGTGATGGCTAAGGACAATTGCCCATTAAATTCATCATTTAAAATTTCCATAAAACGCAATGAAATAAATTCATGGCTAACGCCTTCTAACAAACTGTGTTCAATGGCATGGCTAAATGGGCCATGTCCAATATCGTGTAAAAGTATGGCAACATACAGGGCATTTTCCTCCGCTTTAGAAATATTTGTGCCTTTAAATTTTAAAATTCTTACCGCTTTTTGCATCAGATGCAAACTTCCCAATGCATGATGAAATCGCGTATGATGTGCACCGGGATAAACAAGATAAGAAAGTCCCATCTGGGTTATTCTTCTGAGCCTTTGAAAATAAGGATGTGCAATTAAGTCAAAAATTAAAGTGCTAGGGATTGTAATAAACCCATAAATTGGGTCGTTAAATATTTTGAGCTTGTTTTTGGTATTCAAAGGAATTAAATTTTATTTTAGACGCTAAATGAGAATCCAAATTTTTATTGCTCGTAAAAGTAATAAAAATCAGTGTATATAATTTTTAAACAGATAAATTTATGAGAGAAATCAATGTTTTGTGGGTGGATGATGAGATTTCATTTTTAAAACCTCATATTATATTTTTAGAGAAAAAAAACTACAAGATTTGTCCTTGTCAAAGTGGAACTGAAGCCCTTGAGATATTTAAATCTAACGATTTTGATATTGTTTTTTTAGATGAAAACATGCCGGGTTTATCGGGTTTAGAAACTTTGTCTGAGTTGAAGGAAATAAAATCAAATATTCCCGTTGTAATGATTACCAAAAGTGAGGAAGAATATATCATGGAAGAGGCGATTGGTAGTAAAATCGCTGATTATCTTATTAAGCCAGTTAATCCTAATCAAATTCTACTCAGCCTTAAAAAAAACTTAGACCATAGCCGTTTAATCTCAGAAAAAACATCTTCAAATTATCTTCAAGAATTTCGAAAAATTGCCATGGAAATGAACGATATCAACTCTTTTGATGCGTGGGCTGATCTGTATAAAAAATTAATTTATTGGGAGTTAGAATTAGAAAATTCTCAGGACGTAACAATGTTTGAAATATTAGAGGCCCAAAAAACAGAGGCAAACGCACAATTCTCTAAATTTATTGATAAAAACTACTCGCAGTGGTTTCATAACGAAAATGCCCCGATTTTATCACATACACTTTTTAAAACCAAAATCGTCCCTGAAGTCGGTACAGAACAACCCACCTTGTTAGTTGTTATTGATAATTTGAGATTCGATCAATGGAAGACTATGGAGTCTACTGTCAATTCACATTATAAAGTAAAAGACGAAATGCTTTATTACAGTATCTTACCAACTGCTACTCAATATGCAAGAAATGCCATTTTTTCTGGGCTTACTCCTAAAGAGATGGAAACGCATTACCCAGAATATTGGAAAAATGACATTGACGAAGGTGGAAAAAACTTATACGAGGACAAATTTCTAGAAACACAACTGCAGCGCTTGGGACTTTCGAATTTGACACATGAGTATATAAAGATTACAAATTTAAAAGCCGGAAAAAAATTAGCTGAAAACTTCAAAAGCAAAGCCAGCAATGATTTAACAGTCGTTGTTTACAATTTCGTAGACATGCTCTCCCACTCTAAAACAGAAATGGAAGTCATCAAAGAACTAGCGTCGGATGATCGCGGTTATCGTTCGCTAACACAAAGCTGGTTTAAAAACTCCCCCCTTCTAGATATCATAAAGCAGGCGCAACAGCTTAATTTTAAACTGATCATTACGACAGACCACGGTACGATAAATGTTAAAAATCCTTCAAAAGTTATTGGTGATAAAAATACCAGTCTAAATTTACGTTACAAAACAGGGCGCAGCCTAAGCTTTGAGAGCAAAGACGTGTTTGCAGCTAAAAATCCTAGTACTATTGGTCTGCCCTCCATTTCGATGAACAGTTCATTTATTTTCGCGAAAAGTAATTTGTTTTTTGCCTATCCAAACAATTACAACCACTATGTCAGTTATTACAAGAATTCTTACCAACACGGTGGTATATCCTTAGAGGAGGTCTTGATTCCATTTGTTGTTTTAAATCCAAGATAAAGCGTATGATTCTAAAATACTCCTTAAAAGACATTGATAAAATAGCCCGAAAATTGTTGGAGGAATCCAAAACAAAAACAATTCTTTTCAAGGGTGAAATGGGTAGTGGAAAAACAACTTTAATTTCAGCCATGGTGAAAATTTTAGGAGGTAAATCAAAAGCATCCAGTCCCACATTTTCAATTGTAAATGAATACAAAGTAAAATCCGACATTGTATATCATTTTGATTTTTACAGAATAAAAAATCAAATCGAAGCCTTAGACATTGGAATTGAGGATTATTTTTACTCTGGTAATTGGAATTTCGTAGAATGGCCTGATAAAATCAAACCACTACTCCCAAACAACACAACAACTGTCAAACTTTCAATTTTATCAAATCAAGAGCGTGAATTAGAATGGATTTAAGCACAAGTTGAATAATTTAAGTTGAAAAAATAATTGTAATTTGCAACATCAACACAACCAAGTATGCAAAAATTAAAATCTCCCTTTTCAAAGGCACAGCTGCTGCCAAAAGAGGAACGCTTAGAGATTTCAAGTGACAGCACCTCTTTGTTTATTGGCGTTCCTAAAGAAAGATCCTTTCAGGAAAAGCGTATTTGTTTAACTCCAGATGCTGTATCTGCACTCACCAACAATGGTCATCGGGTTTTGATTGAAAGTGAAGCTGGAAATAATGCCGCTTTTAATGACAGTGAATACAGTGAAGCTGGAGCTGAAATCACGAGTGATACTGCCAAGGTGTTTTCATCCCCAATCATTCTAAAAGTCGAACCCCCAACTCTTGATGAAATTGAAATGATTAAACCTAACGCAGTTTTAATTTCGGCGCTTCAATTAAAGATGCAAAATAAAGCTTATTTTGAAGCCCTATCAAAGAAAAAAATAACGGCACTTGGTTTCGAGTTTATAAAAGATAATGATGGAACTTTCCCTGCAGTAAGGCAGATAAGTGAAATTGCAGGTGCAGCCTCAATTTTGATTGCCTCAGAAATCATGTCCATAACTAATGAGGGCAACGGTTTGATGCTTGGAAATATTAGTGGGATACCACCAACCGAAGTGGTCATTATTGGAGCTGGTATCGTTGGTGAATATGCTGCGAAGTCAGCAATTGGTCTTGGAGCTAATGTGCGAGTTTTTGACAATTCCATCACTAAATTAAGAACACTACAAGCCAATGTTGGAAGGCGTGTCTACACTTCAACAATGCAACCCAAGAATTTAATGAAAGCGCTGATGCGATGCGATGTAGCAATAGGCGCTTCTAAAGGGAAAAACAGGGCCCCAATTCTAGTCAATGAAGCCATGGTAGAATTGATGAAGCCAGGGGCCGTAATTGTTGATGTAAGTATTGATATGGGGGGATGTTTTGAAACCAGCGAACTCACGACTCACGACAAGCCAACCTTTGAAAAACATGGCGTCATACACTATTGTGTACCTAATATTCCAGCACGCTACTCAAGAACTGCATCAGTTTCTTTAAGTAATATTTTCACACCCTATCTACTGCAAATTGCAGAGGCTGGAGGTCTAGAAAATGCCATTCGCCAAGACCATGGTTTAAAAAACGGACTCTATTTATACCATGGCGTCATTACCAATAAATCTATTTCTAACTGGTTTGATTTGGATTCTAGCGATTTAAATCTTTTGATTATATAATTGCCTATGAAATTTAAACATCGTCTTGGATTTTTCCTTGGTGGATTTTCAATCGGACTTGTGTTTCTAACTTTTTTTCTAAAGCAAAAAAAAACAAAGTTTGCCTATGGCCCCAATGCAAGGGTTATCAAGAGTTTAAATGACAAACCCATTAAGTTTTCTGATGATGTTAGGGGTGTCATAAAGGTACTTCAAATTGATACCGTAGCCGTTTATGACCTTTTAAAAAATGGCAACGTAAATTTTAGCGAAAGTAATACGCGATTGGACAGTTGTAAGCTGTACACAATTCAAAATGATGATTTAAAATTAAAAGTAGAAAACTGTGAGAAAGCGGCTTTAGTTATTAGTCTTCAATCAATAAACTAAATATTTCTGCGTTTTATTTCCTTTTTTATCAATTCCAATTCACGGTTAGTTTGTCCAGCTACAGAAGTGTTTTCTTCTGCCCTTCTAATCAAATATGGCATGACATCCTTTACAGGGCCAAAAGGTAGATACTTGGCAGCATTATATTGGTATTTTGCCAAATTAAAGCTAATGTGATCGCTCATTCCATAGAGCTGCCCAAACCATACTCTGGCGTCATTCTTTTTTATATTAAGAGAGGATAAAGTCTTTAGGGCTAATAGAGTACTATCTTCATTATGAGTTCCAAGAAAAAGACTGGTATTAGAGAGGTTTTCAAGAATGAACATCAGACAATTATCAAAGTTCATATCTGTCTCGGCCTTGGTTTTACAAATTGGGGATTTAATATTGTTGACTTTGGCACGTTTGCGTTCTTTTTCCATGTAGGCGCCACGAACTAATTTAAAACCAAGTTTAAAGTTTTCTTTTTTTGCTAATGCATCGATTTCTTTTAAGTAGTCCAGTCGATTCCAACGGTAGGCTTGAATGGTGTTATAAACAACTACTTTTTCCTTGTTGTAGTCCTTCATAAGCGCTAAGAGCAGTGCATCAGCTGAATCTTGCATCCAACTCTCCTCTGCATCCACAAGAATCCCAATATTCATTTTCTGAGCGTATTTGCAAATGGCATGAAAGCGATCTTTAATGCGGTTCCATGCTTTAATTTCGGCTGGGGTCAAACTATCGGATTTACTAACTTTCTCATAAAGTTCAAAACGACCAACTGCAGTAGGTTTAAATACGGCAAAGGGCATCGCTGTATTTTTAGCCGCAAAATCGATTAGTTCTAAGGTTTTTTCAACAATAAAATCAAATTGCGCTTCATTTTGCTTGCCTTCAACAGAATAATCCAATACACTGTAAACTCCACTGTTATACATCTTTTTAATTTTAGTCCTACAATCTGTTGCATTGATGCCACCGCAAAAATGGTCAAAAACAGTTGATCGAATTAAACCTTCTACAGGAAGGTTGCTTTTTAAGGCAAAATTTGTGGCTGCTGCTCCGATACGAACCAAGGGCTGGTTAGAAACCATTTTAAACAAAAAATAAGCCCGCTCGAGCGCTGCATCTGTTTTTAGATGGAAGGCAATTTCTGTATTTGAAAAATCTATATGTGGATTGGATTTTTTCATATTTCAATAAAATGTTCATTTCAAAATTATCGATTTCTAATATATTTCATACTATATTTGAATAACAAAATGAAATCAATTCTTACTACATCTTACGCCATACATTTTGGCATCACTGCATCTCAAGCGCTACACAGCTATTTAGAGTCTAGTAATCACTCCAAAATAATTGTTTTGGTTGACTTTAATACAAAGACTGCGTGTTTGCCAGTATTTGTTGACAAATTTTTAAATGGTTTTCAAATTGAAATTATTGAAATCCCTGATGGAGAAATCCACAAAACCCTCACAAGTTGTTTAAATGTTTGGAGATGCCTTAGTGATTTGGGAGCAGATCGAAACTCATTAATAATCAATCTTGGGGGTGGTGTCGTCACTGATCTTGGTGGTTTTGTAGCATCAACCTTTAAAAGAGGGTTAAAATTTATTAATATTCCCACTTCCCTTCTTGCTATGGTCGATGCTTCAGTAGGCGGTAAAACTGGCGTTGATTTAGACCACTCCAAAAACCAAGTTGGAACCATTTCTTTTGCCGAGATGGTCCTCATTGATACAAAATTTCTAGAAACGCTTCCCGATGAAGAATTACGCTCAGGAATGGCGGAAATGCTAAAACACGGATTAATTCTAGATCGTTTATACTGGGAGGCTTTAAAAGGACTTAATACGCCAAAAGCCAGTGATCTAACGCCTTCAATCTACCGTTCTGTGGAAATTAAAAATGAAATAGTAACTCAAGACCCCAATGAAATGAATGTTCGGAAGTTTTTAAATTTTGGACACACCTTAGGGCACGCTATTGAATCCTATTCTCTTGACAGTAAAACCTTGAAAGCTTTACTACACGGTGAGGCCATTGCAATTGGAATGGTCCTGGAAGCCTTTTTGTCTTTCAAGTTGTGTGGATTAAATGAAAATGATTTAAAAACCATCAAAAGCACGTTTTCTAAAATTTACGAAAAGTGTGAATTTAAAGAAGATGATATTAAGTGTATTTTGGATTTACTAAAACACGACAAGAAAAATACCCATGGCAGGGTCAATTTTGTATTGCTCGAGAGTATAGGAAAATGCCGCTTAGATGTTGAAGTGGACACGGCCCTGGTCTATGAGGCCTTTGATTATTACAACAAAGATTAACTACTGTAATTCGTTAAAAATAGAGTGCATCAAACGCTTTTTGTCATTGATGCTTTCTTCAAGCGAAATCATGGTTTCAGTTCTGTATATTCCGTCAATATCATCAATTTTGAAGATAATTTCCTTTGCATGGGTTGTGCTCTTGGCGCGAATTTTACAAAAAATATTAAACTTGCCTGTCGTGATATGTGCAACAGTAACGTGAGGAATTTCATTAATGCGTTGCAAAACAAATTTGGTTTGAGATGTGTTTTGTAGGTAGATACCAACATAAGCAATAAATGAATAACCTAATTTCTGGTAATCCAAAGTCAAAGAAGATCCCTTGATTATTTTAGCGTCTTCCATTTTTTTAACACGAACGTGAACGGTACCCGCAGATATAAGAAGTTTTTTTGCAATGTCAGTAAAAGGAATTCTTGTATTATCTATTAACATACTTAAGATTTGGTGGTCAATCTCATCAAGTTTAAATTTGGCCATTTTTTTTAGAAAATTATGATTTATTCGTCAAAATTAACAAATTATATTTAATAAAAAACCTATAAGTGTAAATTATTATTAATAAAAAGTGTAAATCGACTGCTTTTTATAAAAAATTCACTAATAACGGCCTCCAATTCAATTTTTTTATTGTTTTTAAGACTCAAGTTTTCAAATTTAGCATCAATCAATCGATGTGCACTATAGTCTTTAAGATTATCAATAACACTTATCTTTGGGATAAACTGAATTTGCTTTTCTATCAAAACCTCTTCGTAAAGGATTCCGACATCTGCAATTTTAGTTGTTCCATCCACTTCAACAGAAGCATTTTTAATAAGGACATCAAACAATAGCGGTTTATTTTCAGGAATATCATGATAGCTTTCAACAGCATCTTTAGGCACAATTCTTAGGCTTATACAATTAATGGCAATCAAAAGAGACATAAACATATATTTCCTAGTATCTTCCCTGTTATAATCTGAAATGTGTCCAGCTTCAAAGAGTATTGTAGTTACCCCTAAAGATTGAAATTGGTCACCGACACAATTGATATTAAAGCTGTCGTCAAATCTTGAAATATGATTTGGTATAAATAATTGCAGTACATTATTAATTTCAGAAATAATACCCATCGCTTGTTTGCGGTTAGAAGAAATTGAGCGCTCCTTATCTTGCGATGGTGCCAAAAAACTTAAACCTGCAGAATTTTTGGTACCAGCGACACAATATATACTGCGTTGATCGTGCATATTAAAACAGAATTCAGGCTTGAATGTATTAAATATTGTTCTCAAGACAAGACTTTCGCTTTGGGTAAGGGATTGGGCGTCACGATTTAAATCTATGCCTTTCGCATTTAGTCTGTTATAGTTATTTGCACCGTCAGGATTAAGAATTGGAATTATGATGAAAGAACAGTGTTTTAAAACTGATGAAATCCCTAAATTTTCAAGATTAAATATAAAATCAAAAAGTGCCTTGGTACATGTGGACTCATTGCCGTGCATTTGAGACCAAATTAAGATTTTTATAGGTCCATTACCTGCCTTTATAGCAAAAATTGGTTGATCGCGTTCAGAACGACCTGCTATCTCATAACTAAAACCATTGGGAAGTCTATTTAGAATTGGTAAAATATGAGAATTAGCAATATAACGACCATTCAGATTTTGAACCTTGAGGTTAGAAAAATTTAAATGTATGTCTTGATACAGTTGCATTTATTGGCTGTTGTGGATTACAAAAATAATCAATCTCTTATTTACATTTGTAAACACAATGTACTCCATTTATGGTTCACAAATGTACATTTATTAATACGATTTATTAAAAAATTAAACTTATTCTTAATTTATAATTTAATTTATTATAAATCAGTATTTTATATACATCTATATAAAGTTATTTATTAATAATTATTAATTGTTTTTGTTTGTCAAAATAAAATTTTACATTTGTAAATAACAACTTATTATACAAATGTAAACTATTATGAATGCGACCGAATTTGGCAAGCGACTCCGACAAGTTATTGACTTTCACGGCCTCTCTGCCTCGGCTTTTGCAGAACTAATTACAGTGCAGCGCTCCAGTATTTCTCATGTCCTTAGCGGTCGAAATAAGCCCAGCATAGACTTCATCACAAAATTAAACACAGCCTTACCGGACGTCAATTTGTATTGGCTCTTAAATGGATCTGGAGAAATGATACTCAAACCCCACTCCACGCTACTAACGAAAAGTGATAAAAATTATGACAAGAGCGAAAATAAATTAAAAAAAGACATACTCTCAAAAAATACGTCTCCAAAAAAGAATAAATCAATTGCACGTATTGTTGTATTCTACAATGATGGCAGCTTTAATGCCTATACAGAAAGTGAAAAACACTAAAAGTCCGTGACCTCTTTTGTATCTTTACGCCATGAAATTCAAAATCTTACTAATAATTTTTTTAGCAACGTCTTGTTACGAAGTACAGCGAGACTGTAACGCTTTTAGGACAGGTACTTTTAAGAGTGAAATTATTTTAAACGAAGTGTTGTTGACCTCAACTTTTAAACGGTCTGAATCTCTACAAGTTGAATCTTTTAGAGGCCAAGTAGACTCTGCCACTGTGCGATGGATCAATGATTGTGAAATGATTTTTAAAACAATAAACCCGAAAACATTAGCTGAAAAAAAAGGCATTCATCTTAAAATACTAAGCACAACAGAAAATACTTACAACTTTGAGTACGGATATGTTGGAGAAGCCAATAAACAGAAAGGCACTGCCAGAAGACTGGATTAAAAGAGTGTTGTTTGCCCTGCTTCAGAACTGTTAGAATTTTCATCATCAATGCCATCGGTTGCCTCTAAATCAGAGGTTGGCTCCAAAAGTATTTCATTCTTATTTTGTGAAGGGGGGGTGACTTTTACTTCTTCTTCGTCTATAACATCTACCTCATCTGCATGGATTTCTTTAGGAGGATCATAAGGCAACGAGGGTAATAAGTCAATTTGATTGACCTTTAATTTAGACAATTGATTACCCAATGCATTGATGCCTTTTACAGCTATAAACTGTTCAATATCGATACTTTGATTGGGTTTTCGTTCCTTGCCTCTTTCCTTTGAAAAGGTAATGTCTACTACGGGGCGCCAATCGGTACTAACGATTTCAAGTCTGCTTTTTGAATGTGGTGATATAAATACTTCTTCTTTATTTTCATTTTCAACCAAGAAACGCTTGACAAAATATTTTTCTTTTGCACCATCAAAATACACCACTGAAATGGGTTTGGAAGGCATCCATTTCTCCAAAATAATCATATCCTCACTAAAATGGGTTGACACATCTGGTATAATGGTTTTAAGGTTCCCCGATTGTGTGATGATTAACAATCGATCCTCACCTCTAAATTCCCCAATTAAATCGCCTCTACCATCGACATTAATGCGCTGAACAGTATCATCAAACCAAATTTTACGCGGTTTTAAAGTACTTACGCCTTTTTCTTTAAGTTCTATACGTTTGACTGCATGTTTGCTAACTAAATTGCCTTTGGAAGCCCTCCCTTTTATCATAATTGCCGCAAAGTCAATATCCCACTTTAATTTTTTTATACTTCCAGCTTGGCGCAATAATACAGAAACAATTTCAGCTTCTCCATTGGGGTTAGCTGAAAAATAAAGCACATTTGTTTGTGGCTTTCCTTTGGTTAAATCATAAGCTTTATCCCTTGTGATTGAAGTTACTGCAAAACGCTTTATAAAAGTGGCACCACCCTTTCCATCTTTATATATCATATTGTAGATGGTTCTCGCATCTTTCTTTTTAAAGACGGCCACATGCAAAATATTTTTTCCAATAAAGGTTTTGGTGTCTACTTTGGTCACCATCATGGTCCCACTTTTAGTGAAAACGATGATGTCGTCAATATCGCTACAATCGCAAACATATTCCTCCCGACGCATCCCGGTTCCTACAAAACCTTCTGCTCTATTGACATATAACTTTGTGTTTCGAATAACAACTTTAGTCACATCTACATCATCAAAGACTTTAATTTCTGTCTTGCGTTCTTTTCCTTTGCCGTAATCCGTTTTAAGACGTTTAAAGTAAGAAATGGCATAATCAATGAGGTTGGATAAGTTGCTTTTTACCTCTTCAATTTGAGCCTCAAGTGCGTCTATTTTTTGCTGCGCTTTGTCAATGTCAAACTTTGAAATTCTTTTAATTTTAATTTCTGTTAAGCGCGTAATATCGTCTTTAGTAATCTGGCGTTTAAGGTGTTGGATATGTGGTTGTAATCCACGATCAATCGCGGCAATCACGCCCTCCCAAGTTTCCTCCTCTTCAATGTCGCGGTAAATTCTATTCTCTATAAAAATACGCTCTAAGGATGCAAAATGCCATTGCTCCTCTAGCTCATTGAGTTTAATTTCTAGTTCTAATTTTAACAATGCAACCGTATGATCCGTAGATTGCCGAAGCATCTCAGAGACTCCTACAAATAAAGGTTTGTTGTTTTCAATCACGCACCCTAAGGGAGAGATTGAAGTCTCACAATTGGTAAAAGCGAAGAGTGCATCAATGGTCTTGTCAGGAGATATTCCAGAGGGTAAGTGAATTAAGATTTCAACGTCTGCCGCCGTATTGTCTTCAATTTTTTTTACTTTAATTTTTCCTTTGTCATTGGCTTTTAAAATGGAATCAATCAAAGAAGAAGTGGTCGTTCCAAACGGCACTTCTGTGATTACGAGGGTGTTTTTGTTCAACTGACTGATGCGGGCTCTGCATCGCACTTTACCCCCTCTGAGGCCATCATTGTAATTGGTGAAATCCGCTATACCGCCTGTGGCAAAATCAGGAAGAATGGTAAAACGTTTTCCAGAGAGGTGTTTGATGGAAGCCTCTATCAGTTCAATAAAATTATGCGGCATGACCTTAGTGGACAGCCCCACTGCGATACCCTCTGCCCCTTGGGCTAAAAGCAAAGGAAATTTTACCGGTAAATTTACAGGCTCTTTGCGGCGACCATCGTAAGAAGCTTGCCAATCTGTGGTTTTTGGGTTGAAAACGACATCCAGCGCAAACTTTGACAAGCGTGCTTCGATGTACCTTGAAGCAGCTGCGCGATCCCCAGTTAAAATATTTCCCCAGTTCCCTTGGGTATCAATAAGTAAGTCTTTTTGACCAATCTGTACCATGGCATCGGCAATACTGGCATCACCATGGGGATGGTATTGCATGGTGTGACCAACAATGTTAGCGACTTTATTATATCGGCCATCATCTAAATCTTTCATAGATTGTAGAATACGGCGTTGAACAGGCTTAAAACCGTCCTCGATGGCTGGCACGGCCCGTTCTAAAATCACATAAGAAGCATAATCTAAAAACCAATCTTTGTACATGCCTGTGACACGAGTGATGGTTTCTTCGCTTTGAAGGTCTTCGTGAGAGATATTATCTTCAGGTTCTAGCATTTATATGGGCTTTTCGTTAGGTATCAAATCAAGTTCAACCTTAAGATTATTGATGATGAATTTTTGACGATCAGGCGTATTTTTACCCATGTAAAATGAAAGCATTTCTTCAATCGTTATTTCTGCGTCTAGCATTACTGGATCTAGTCGGATGTCATCTCCGATAAAATGCTTGAACTCATTAGGAGAGATTTCTCCCAATCCTTTAAAACGTGTAATTTCTGGCTTCGGCTTTAATTTATCAATGGCGTAAATACGCTCTTCGTCTGAATAACAATAAATGGTTTCTTTCTTATTTCTGACTCTAAATAGTGGTGTTTGTAAAATATAAAGATGCCCCTCTTTGATGACTTCAGGAAAAAATTGAAGAAAAAAGGTGATTAAAAGTAAGCGTATGTGCATACCATCTACATCGGCATCCGTCGCAATTACAATGTTGTTATAACGTAAATCTTCGATAGATTCTTCGATATTTAGCGCGGCTTGTAACAAATTAAACTCTTCGTTTTCGTAAACAATTTTTTTGGTTAATCCATAACAATTGAGTGGCTTTCCTTTTAAACTGAAAACAGCTTGTGTGTTTACATCTCGGGATTTGGTAATGCTTCCAGATGCAGAATCACCTTCTGTAATAAAAAGTGTGGTTTCTAAATTTCGATTGTTTTTGGTATCACCAAAATGTACACGACAGTCGCGTAATTTTTTATTGTGTAGACTGGCTTTTTTAGCACGTTCCTTCGCGATTTTACGAATACCAGATAGTTCTTTGCGTTCCCGCTCTGCTTGTAGAATTTTTCGTTGGATGGCCTCAGCAGCATTGGCATTTTTATGCAAATAATTATCCAATTGCGTCTTTACAAAATCATTGATAAACGTTCGGACTGTTGGGAGGCCACCGCCCATTTCGGTCGATCCTAATTTGGTTTTTGTTTGGCTTTCAAAAACGGGCTCCATCACTTTAATGGCGATGGCAGATATAATAGATTTTCGGATATCAGAAGCGTCGTAGTTTTTACCAAAATAATCACGAATGGTTTTTACAAACGCCTCGCGAAAAGCGGCGAGATGGGTCCCCCCTTGCGTGGTATTTTGACCATTGACAAAAGAATGGTATTCTTCGCTGTATTGTGTTTTACTGTGAGTGATTGCTAGTTCTATATCATCACCTTTGATATGAATGGTTGGGTAGAGTCGATCTTCAGCTTTGGAATTATCTTCTAAGAGGTCTTTAAGTCCATTTTCACTGAAGAATTTTTCACCGTTAAAGTTGATGGTGAGTCCAGGGTTTAAATACACATAATTCTTAAGCATGCGTGCCACATACTCATTTCTGAACCTGAAATTTTTAAAAATCTGAGAATCGGGAATAAATGAGACTTTAGTTCCCTTGCGCCTAGAGGTGTCATCCAAAAGATCTTGGTTTTTTAAAACACCCAATTCAAATTCTGCTGAAGCCGATTTGCCATCCCGAGTCGATTCAACTCGAAAATAATTTGAAAGTGCATTAACGGCTTTGGTACCAACGCCATTCAAACCAACCGATTTTTTAAAGGCTCTGGAGTCGTATTTTCCACCCGTATTCATTTTTGAAACGACATCGACTACCTTGCCCAATGGAATCCCTCGACCATAATCTCTAACAATGACTTTGTTGCCTTGGATAGAAATATCGATAGACTTTCCTGCCCCCATGACATATTCATCAATAGAATTATCAAGCACTTCTTTGAGTAAAATATAAATTCCATCGTCGGCAGAAGAACCATCGCCAAGCTTGCCAATGTACATCCCTGGGCGCATGCGAATGTGCTCCTTCCAATCAAGGGATCTAATATTATCTTCAGTATAGGTTGTGTTTTCGACCATAGAGGCTTACAGATGAAGTGCTAATATACTGCATCATCATAAAAGATAAAACCTTTAAATCACAAATTAATTAACAAAAAACAAAAGCATATGTTGAGAAATGTTTTTCCTTAAAATGATAATTATTTTTTTAAACATTAAATAGGAAATGAACCACATCTCCATCTTTGACGGTGTAATTTTTTCCTTCGACCCGCATTTTGCCGGCCTCCTTAACTTTAGCTTCACTGCCAAATTCTACATAATCGTTGTAGGCAATGACCTCAGCACGAATAAAACCTTTTTCAAAATCGGTGTGGATAACGCCAGCAGCTTGTGGCGCCAAACTACCAATCGGAATGGTCCAAGCGCGCACCTCCTTGACACCGGCAGTAAAGAAAGTCTGAAGGCTTAAAAGTTTATAAGCCGAGCGAATCAATTTAGCAGATCCAGGTTCTTCCAATCCTATGTCTTCTAAAAACAATTGGCGCTCTTCAAAGTCATCTAGTTCATTAATATCAGCTTCAGTACCCACAGCGAGCACCAATACTTCGGCATTTTCTGAGACCACTGCTTGTTTGACTTGATCCACATAACTGTTACCGCTAACGGCAGCTTTTTCATCCACATTGCAAACATACATCACGGGTTTGGCCGTGATACACTGCAATGGCTTTACAAAGGTTGTATAATCATCGTCAGACAATTCAATGCTGCGAACAGAAGCACCTGCTTCTAAATGGGCTTTTATGATTTCTAAGACCGCGGCTTCTTTTTGAGCCTCTTTATTTCCTGTTTTGGCAGTACGTTTTACCTTTTCAAGTTTTTTTTCAACCGTTTCTAAATCTTTCAACTGCAGTTCCATATCGATTGTTTCTTTGTCACGCAGAGGGTCTACACTACCATCGACGTGTACAATATTATCGTTATCAAAACAACGCAACACATGCAAAATAGCATCTGTTTCACGAATGTTTCCTAAAAATTGATTACCTAACCCTTCGCCTTTGCTGGCACCCTTTACAAGGCCTGCAATGTCAACAATCTCAACAGTAGCGGGTACCACCCGTTCGGGGTTGACCAAGCCTTCTAAGGTTGCGATTCTTGGATCTGGCACATTGACCACACCGATGTTTGGTTCGATGGTGCAAAAAGGAAAGTTCGCACTTTGCGCTTTGGCATTTGACAAACAATTAAAAAGAGTTGATTTTCCAACGTTGGGCAATCCGACAATTCCTGCTTTCATGGTTTTAAATTTCTGGCAACAAAAATACACAAATGATGCTTTAAACAAACCCTTTGTGAGGGATTAGTTTGAAGGATTTAAATATTCAAATGATTTCTAAACATTCCTTTTTGATGAAATGATAATTCAATGATTAGCAGGGTAGTCAACTATTTAACAGTTATTTAAATGCAACGCATTTAAATGGATAACAGCAATGATATCAAATGTATTGGATTTAATTATTAGCTTAGGAAGTAAAATATTCAAGTTTTGAAGCAAATAATCCTCAAATTGATGATTGGATTCCTAGTTCTTAGCGGTTGCAAAGAGGAGGATTCAACTTTTTCCATCACTCTAGATCAACTGACAGACACCACTTTTTTGTTTGCCTTGGCAAGCTCTGCTGAATCCTGTGGAGTATTGCTTTCAAATGGCGTTAATTGTGCACAAAGCATAACGTTTTCAAGTGCAAATGTTGCTACGGTTATTGTTACTGACATTGTAAATGCTGGCACCTATAGTGTCGATGGAAACATCATCACTGTCACATTACCTAACAGCGATTCGGAAAATCCTATGATTTTTAATGCAAACACTGAAGTCACGGAGTTGATACGAATCTCAGATGGCAGCAATGACATTTGGAAATTAGCTATTGAAGGAATTGATCCTTGGGATCTTTAAATTTTAAAAAAGAGTAGTGTTAAACTTCCAAAAAAACTAGAGAATTAATCCTCTGGATGCATAAAACGCTGTTTTCCTAATAAAACGTTTTCGGTTTCTACATTGGCCTCATCAGAAACACAGCAATCAACAGGGCAAACCGCAGCACATTGAGGCTCTTCATGAAAGCCTTTACATTCTGTACATTTATCGGGAACAATAAAATAAAACTCATCGCTGATGGGGATTTGCGGTTCGTCGGCATTGACCTGTTTACCATTTGGTAAAATGATTTGGCCATTCAAACTTGTACCATCTTTATAACGCCAATCATCGGCCCCTTCGTAAATTGCAGTATTTGGACACTCAGTTTCGCAGGCCCCACAATTGATACAGTCTTCAGTGATTATAATTGCCATTATATATTAAAAGTCAATTTATTGTATAAATTTGCAACAAAATTAAAGCCAAAATTACGGTTTAACAAATTATGAATCATAAAAAAACTATAATTCAGTCTCTTGTAAGCTTGGGAGCGTTTATGGCTCAATTCTCAACCCCTACGCCAAAAAAATCCAAAAAAGTACTGCATAACAATATTTTTTTCGATGGATTCAAACACCAATTAAAGCTCGCAAATGAATTTAATGGATGGTTTACTAAAGTGAACCTTTGTTTCGCCTTAAAACAATGGTCAGAATTGCTTCAAAAACAGCCACTAGAATCATGGCTAGCGCCATATGAAACCCCAGCAAAAATTCCAAAAACGATTGCCATTGTTATGGCGGGCAACATTCCGCTTGTAGGTTTTCATGATTTCATTGCCACTTTGATTTCAGGCCACAGCATTCTGGTCAAACAATCTTCAAACGACCGCCATCTTTTGTCCTATTTAGCAACCTACCTAACGCATTTAGAACCGCATCTAAAATCCAAAATTAAATTTACCAACGAAAAACTTCAGAATTTTGATGCAGTAATTGCTACCGGCAGTGACAATACAGCGCGTTATTTTGAGGCCTATTTTAAAAATAAGCCATCAATAATTCGTAGGAATAGAAATTCAGTTGCAGTTTTAACTGGTAAGGAATCGGAAGCCGATCTAAAAGCTTTGGCAGAAGATGTTTTTAGATATTATGGCTTGGGATGCCGCAGTGTTTCCAAGTTATTTGTTCCCAAAGATTATGATTTTGATAAGTTTTTTAAGGCTGTTTACGATTGGCATATCATAATGAATAGTGCTAAATATGCCAACAATTACGACTACAACAAAGCCGTATATATAATGAGTGAATTCGATTTGATTGAAAATGGTTTTCTAATGCTCAAGGAAGATACCCGCTATGCTTCGCCTATTGGGACTTTATTTTACGAGTTTTATGAAGACTTAGAATCATTGAAACTTAGAACTAAAGCCGATGCGTCTCAAATACAATGTGTAGTTTCTAAAAATTTTAGTAAAAATGAAGTATCATTTGGTGCAACCCAACTGCCCAAATTGAACGATCATGCTGATGGGATTGACACTGTTGATTTCCTGTTGAAAATATAACATAACATTATCATTTATTTTGTCACATTTTCAATAATTAATTCGGACATTTACGCCTTAACTTTTAAAGGTAAACACACACCAAATGAAACGACATAATTTTAGCGCAGGCCCCTGCGTTCTACCACAAGAAGTACTTGACAAATCTGCCCAAGCCATCATGGGCTATGACAATGGGCTCTCACTTATAGAAATTTCTCACCGCAGTAAAGCTTTTGTAGACGTTATGGAAAATGCACGTGCACTGGCACTTGAACTGCTCGGACTTGAAGGCATGGGTTACAAGGCATTATTTTTACAAGGAGGTGCAAGTACCCAATTTTTAGCAGTGGCACTCAATTTACTAGAAAAACGCGCAGCCTATTTAAACACTGGAACATGGAGTGACAAAGCCATTAAAGAAGCCCGTATTTTTGATGATATATTGGAAGTTGCATCTTCTAAGGATGCCAATTACAATTACATCCCTAAAGGATATGACATACCTACAGACCACGATTATTTCCACTGTACTTCTAATAATACCATTTTTGGAACGCAAATTAAAGACTTTCCAGATTGTGATATTCCTATGGTTTGTGACATGAGCAGCGATATTTTTTCAAGAACTATCGACTTCTCAAAATTTGGGTTGATATATGCAGGTGCACAAAAGAATATGGGCCCAGCAGGTACCACATTAGTAGTCGTTCAAGAAGATATTTTAGGAAAAGTATCCCGTAAAATCCCTTCCATGATGGATTATAAAGTCCATATTAGTAAAGGCAGTATGTTTAATACGCCCCCGGTTTTTCCAGTTTATACTTCTATGCTGAATTTGGAGTGGCTAAAAAATAAAGGCGGTATTGCGGCCATTGAAAAAGAGAATGAAAAGAAAGCCCAACTCATTTATTCTGAAATTGACTTAAACCCACTTTTTGATGGCTTTGCTGCCAAGACAGACCGATCAACGATGAATGCGACCTTTACCTTGAACAATGACGATCTTAAGGAGAGTTTTGACACCATGTGTCAAGAAGCAGGCATCAATGGTTTGAATGGCCACCGCAGTGTGGGTGGCTACAGAGCCTCCATGTACAATGCTTTGACGCTTGAAAGCGTACAGGTCTTGGTAGAAATTATGAGTGAATTAGAACGAAAAGCATAAATAACCATGAAAATACTAGCAAATGACGGCATTTCAGCAAATGGCGTTGAAGAATTAGAAGCTGCTGGATTTGAAGTCAGCACAGTCACAGTTGCCCAAGAACAATTGGAAAATTACATCAATAAAGAAGGCATTGTAGCACTACTTGTAAGAAGTGCTACAAAAGTCCGTAAAGATTTAATTGACGCCTGCCCTAGCCTTAAAATCATTGGACGTGGCGGAGTTGGGATGGATAATATTGATGTAGAATATGCTCGCGAGAAAGGTTTACATGTGATCAACACGCCTGCAGCCTCTTCGGAATCCGTTGCAGAATTGGTCTTTGCCCATCTTTTTTCTGGAGTTCGTTTTTTGTATGATTCCAACCGAAACATGCCCTTAGATGGAGATTCTAAATTTAAAGTCCTGAAAAAGGCCTATGCAAAAGGCACTGAATTAAGGGGTAAAACTTTGGGGGTGATTGGATTTGGACGCATTGGTCAAGCCACTGCTAAAATAGGCTTAGGCCTCGGCATGAAAGTCATTGCACACGACCCTTTCATGCAAAAAGCCACCGTGACAGTACCGTTTTTTGACGGCCAATCGGTGAACTTTAATATAGACATTGAAAGCAAAGAGACGGTTTTAAAAGAAGCAGACTTCTTGTCATTACATGTACCGGCGCAAAAAGAGTTTGTCATTGGCGCTGCCGAAATTGAATTGATGAAAGAGGGTGCTGGTCTTGTCAATGCCGCTCGTGGAGGTGTGGTAGATGAAGTGGCCATGGTGGAGGCCTTAAAATCTGGAAAATTAGGCTTTGCAGGCATAGATACTTTTGAAAATGAACCCACTCCTGCGGTGCAAGTCTTAATGACACCAAACGTGTCCCTAACCCCTCATATTGGAGCGGCAACCACGCAAGCCCAAAAGCGAATTGGCTCTGAGTTGGCCACACAAATCATTTCCATATTGAAATAGAATTTATTTATTTTTTTTGAAATCTCAACCTCTTCTATGTTGGGATTTTTTATATATTTGTATTGAACAAAACCTTAAATCTGTTCCTTAATACATGAATGACCTGCGACCCATCATCAATTTTATTACCATTTGATTATTATGTCTCTTTCTTGAGCTATGATAATCTTGTAATAAGGTTTTAAAATACTTTGTTTTAATCCTCTCAAAATAAAATTAATACAGCAGTTCTTAGCTTTATAGACCAATTTCAATAGGATTTGGTTTATAGCCGTTTTTAGCAGAATATATTTAGGACAAACATAATAAAACAAGATGTATAAATTAAAATACACCATACTCTTTCTAACCACTATTTCATTGTCATGCTCAGAAGTAAGCAAAGAAAAAATTGTAGAAAACGCCAATAACAGCTTAACGATATACAATATTGACACAAAGGATAAATTTTATCCATCTCATATACACAGTGATAAAGATCGTAGCAGCTTATTTTGGGAGAAGCCCGACGGAACAATTTTAAAAATAAGTGAAAGAAAACAAGAAATATCCGCGTTGATATTCGATAAAAAAAGAAACGCTGTCATCTACAGTCAATCCCAATATGTGAGTAAAATTCCCAAAATGCTCGATCCCTTCATACCCAATTTGCCATATCGCTTCTCAGATTATAAAATACTCGCCTATAATCTTGAAAAACAATCTACAAAAGTGCTGGTAGATTTACCAAGCCAAAATATTATTGGTGTGGTTATAAGGATTGGCTTTTTAGACAATGGAAAAAAAATAGCGTTTCAAACACACTATGGAGACATCTATATTTCTGAAATTGATAGCCCAAAGGAAGTGGTTAAATTTATACCACAAGTTCACTTTCCAAACCAGTTGAAATTTATGGGATTATGGGGTATGGAAACCGATGGTAATGAATGTATTATATTTAAAGCGATGAGCGGATTTGTATCAAGGGAAGATCAAACACGTGTGTATAACAGCTATAAATACAACATTAAAACACACCAAGTCATTAAAACAACGAACAACCCATTTTTTTATGGAGGATAAGCATTGATATTAGCTATAGAAAAGAACATTATAATGTCAAATAAAAGCCAATCGCCCATTGTGAGAGCACCTGAATTTAATATCGATCAATGGATTGATAAAAATGGGATTAAAACAAAACCTATAAAATTATCAGATTTTAAAGGGAGATTTAAAGTATTACTGTGTTTTCAAAGTTGGTGCCCAGGATGTCACAGCAAAGGTTTGCCCCATTTAAAAAAGATGGTAGAGGCTTTAGATGGCTCTGAAAAAATAACTTTCTTGGCAGTGCAAACTGTCTTTGAGGGTTACCACACCAATACTTATCAAAAGATTATTGATATCCAAAAACATTACAACTTAAAAATTCCTTTTGGGCATGATGCCGCTAAAAATGGGCAGTCAAAAAGTCAGTTTATGACGAATTACAAAACAGGCGGTACGCCCTGGTTTATTTTTATTGATAGACATGATAATATCGTTTTTAGCGAGTTTTATCTAAAGCCAGATGTTGCCATAGAATTCTTAAAATCGTTATAAAAATAATTAATTAAAGATGTTGAAATTATTCGGATCAATGGAATGCCACAAGACAAACTATTACAAATCATTATTAGCTGATATGAGATTACCCTATGAGTTTTTAGACGTTGTGCAAAATAAAAAAAATGCCGAAGCATTAAAGCGTCTTTACAAAAGTGAAAAACTAAATTTCCCAACCCTAATCATTGGAGAAAAAAGATTAAGGAATCCAAATAAAGAAGAACTGCTTAAATGGATAAATAAAATTAATACCCCAAATTATGAACATAACTCAAGACAAGAAAAAACGTAAATTTACCCTTTCATTAGATGGAGAATCTGCAACCATAAGCTACAAAATTGAAAAGAAAAATGCTTTCCTTACATACTCTAATGTTCCAGATAGTTTCAGAGGGCGTGGTATTGGTAAATTTCTTGTTCTGAAGATCTATGAAAAATTAATTGAAGAGGGTTACAACCCCATTCCTATTTGCCGATATTTAAAGGCAGTTATACGCAACAATATCAACTCCCAAGAAATTTCAACAAAATAACAATGAAAAATATTTCCTACAAAAACATCCGATTTAATCCTGACATTACTCCTTTTCATGATTTGGCTAAGGCCATGGCCAAAGCTTTTGGCCACTCCGCAGAGTTAGAAATAGATAAGGAATTAGCACAATTATTACGACTAAGAGTAGCGCAAAATAATGAATGTGCCTACTGCGTAATTTTACATGCCAAGATAGCCAGAGAAGTAGGCATATTAGAATCAAAAATCGACAACATTTCTTCATGGTACAATAGTGATTTATTTATAGAGGCTGAAAAAGTGGCCTTAGCTTATACTGATGTTCTATCTTATGGCAAATCCAAAGACTTTCAAAAATACCATCAAGACTTAGAAAAATATTTTGACGAAATACAAATCGCACAAATAGCAGCAGTTATTATCAACATGAATCTGTGGACACGATTAAAGCTTGCCCAAGGTCAAATCCCCGAAATCACTTAAAGAGATAACTATGAATTGGTATTTACCCATTACCATCATCCCAGGATTGGGAATGCTGATCCTCTCAACCGTAACGCAATTGCTAAATCTAAGCACAGAAATCAACAGTTTATTGAGTAAAAAATGTTCAGAATTCCAACATCATATTTCAGCAAGAAAGATAAAACAACTTGGATTATTGACAAGAGCAAATGCCTTACTATACTTGGCTACAGGGATGTATGTATTATCAGGAATTTTGGGAATCGTGTTAGCAAGTGAATCCCTAAAAAGTCTTCCAAGTATGACCTTATACATTGGCACTTTATTTGTTTTTGTGGCGATAACTCTCTTAATTACTTACGCTTTTAGAGCTATTAGAATACGTAAAGATCAATTTGTTAATTACCAAAAACAATATAAATATCTATTAAAACACAATATCAAGAATAAAAAGTAATTATTGGATTTACAATATTTTAAAAATTCAATGACTACTATTATTTTTTTAAATTTTTAAACCTTAAATAAAATAAATCTATGTCAATTATAAATAACCTACTTGGAAGCGATTCAGGAGAATTGTTAATCAAAGGCCTTTCCAGCCAGATCGGTCAATCAAAATCTCAAACCAATCATCTAATGAGCATGGCCATCCCTGTGCTTCTTAAAGCCATGCAACGCAATTCAAATTCAAAAGAAGGTGCTTCTGGATTGCTGTCAGCAATCTCTAACAAACACGATGGCAGTATTTTAAATAAACTGGAAAATGTATTTACTGGAACTGAATCTACTGACCTAGAAAAAGACGGTGAAAAGATTCTTGGTCATGTATTGGGCCAACGTCAGCAAAATATTCAAAATGCGCTCAGTATTCAATCGGGCATAGATAATACATCCGTTTCACGTGTTTTAAAAATGGCGGCACCCGTTGTT
Organism: uncultured Flavobacteriaceae bacterium; assembly: GCA_913031185.1. Taxonomy (GTDB): domain Bacteria; phylum Bacteroidota; class Bacteroidia; order Flavobacteriales; family Flavobacteriaceae; genus UBA3537. Next base: position 23,673 of record CAJWDI010000015.1, read on the forward strand.
ATGGGCCTATTAGGGAAACAACAACGCGAACAAAATGCTTCAAATACAGATGAGAATGGGATTTCTAATACTTTAATGAGCCTAGTAGGTGCTGCTTCAGAAAATAACAATCAAAGCTTCTTTGAATCTATTTTAGATGCTGATAACGACGGGTCTATAATTGACGATGTTGCAGACGTCATTAGTGGCAAAAAAAAGAATGGAATTGCTGGTGTTTTTGGGAAATTGTTTAACAAAAATTAAATACTTAAGATTCTATAATGTGCTATATTTGTGCACATGAAAAAACACATCAACACATTCAAATCTAATTGGGAAATCAGTAAAAATTGGCAGCTCCTCTACCCTATTATTGGGATTGTTGGATCTTGCTATTTGGGGCTAAAATTTAGTGCTAAGGTATTGGAAAACCCATATTGGTTAAGTGTTCTAATTGGACTTTCTATGGGTTTAGTTTTTATGCAGTTTTGTGTCTTTTGCATCAAGAAACTAGAAAATAAATGGGTCGTTGATTCCCGTTGGGAATTGATTCGAATTTTTATCGTTTTTGCACTAACCGGCTCCTCCTCTGTTTATCTTGGTCGCCCATTCATTAAATTAGTTGGAATTTCAAATGAAAATCTAAACCCCTTTCTCTATTGGTTTCTTTTTATTGCCATAAGTCTGATATTCTATCAAATTCTCTTGGTTTTTTGGGGTTGGCTTCTTGGTCAGTTTAACTTTTTTTGGGCCTTTGAGAAAAAAATGCTGTCTCGCTTTGGGCTCAAATATTTTCGAAAATAATATTTATTACTCAGACGTTTTTTTGTTCAAATAGTAGTTGTAAATCCACATCAATGAGAACGTTGGAACGACATCAATAAAAGGAAGAGCCTCCTCAATAAATACGATGACCCCTGCGATTTTACCCTTTTTACCTGCGTACATTTGGGTCATTATATACGCTGATAATGGGGCCCAAAAGAAATCAAATACAGGAATAAAAAAAGAAACATACCCCAAAGCATCAAACAACAGACCAAGCATGAGTTTTTGATGTTTTTTGAGCAATTTAAGATTCATCTGATTTAAGCTTTTCTTTAAAACGTTTATTCAAGAGTTTTATTTTGGGTGAAATTACAAACTGACAATAAGATTGTTGGCTATTTTGATCGTAATAATCATGGTGGTTTTCTTCAGCATCATAAAAAACATCCAATGGCGCAACTGTAGTTACGATGGGGTCTATAAAGACTTTTGAACTTTCTAAAAACGATATATATTGTTCTGCTGTGTCTTTTTGACTTTCAGAAGTGTAAAAGATAGCAGAGCGGTATTGCGTTCCTACATCGTGCCCTTGGCGGTTCAAAGTGGTAGGATCGTGTGTTGAAAAAAAGACTTCCAAAAGGGATTCGTAAGAAATTTCATCAGAATTGTAATTAATGAGAATGCCTTCGGCATGCCCAGTTGTGCCTTGACAAACCTCACGGTATGCCGGGTGCTTAATAAAACCGCCTGTATATCCAGATTTAACACTAGAGACCCCTTTAAGGCGCTTAAAAACTGCTTCGGTACACCAAAAGCAGCCACCACAAAAAATTGCTTGATTCATAACATAAGATTATTGAGAGCACTAAGTTAATAAAAGAAATTTTTAAAATATTAATATTTGATTGTACATCAGGCTTTGATTCTTTAAATTTACAAACATGATTAAAGCCCACAACATTCACAAGTATTATGGCAATCTCCATGTGCTAAAAGGCGTCGATTTGGAAATAAAAAAGGGAGAGGTTGTTTCAATTGTTGGAGCTTCTGGTGCCGGAAAAACAACCTTACTTCAGATTTTAGGCACCCTAGTTTCAGCCTCTAAAAGAGAGGATTTTACACTAGAAATTGATGCTAAGGACATCAATAGTTTAAATGAAAATGATTTGGCGAAATTTAGAAACAATCACCTTGGTTTTATTTTTCAATTTCACCAACTTTTACCAGAATTTACCGCTCTGGAAAATGTATGTATCCCCGCTTTCATCAAAGGAACTTCAGAAAAAGAGGCAAAACAAAAGGCAAAGAAGTTATTAGAGTTTTTGGGTCTAGGCAAGCGGCTTCACCACAAGCCTAGTGAACTCTCAGGAGGTGAACAACAAAGAGTATCGGTAGCTCGTGCGTTAATAAACGACCCATTAGTTGTCTTGGCTGATGAACCTTCTGGAAATTTAGACAGTGCTTCTGCGGCACAACTCCATCAATTGTTTTTTGAACTCAGAACTGCATATGGGCATACTTTTGTTATTGTTACCCACAATGAAGAGTTGGCTGCAATGGCAGATCGAAAAATCACCATGACAGATGGAAAAGTATCAAAATAAATCCTACAATGGCCTAAGTTTTGATACCCTTAAACAATTTTTAGATGCCAAAGTTAAGCAGTACAATCGCATTGAATTTATTGAGAGTGATCCCATCCAAGTTCCGCACTTATTTTCCAAAAAAGAAGATATTGAAATTTCTGCTTTTTTAACAGCTACAATCGCATGGGGCAATCGAAAAAGCATCATTCAAAATGCCAAACGCTTGATGCAACGTATGGACAATGCTCCCTATGATTTTATCTGCTCACACCAAAACAACGATTTGAATGTGTTTGAGGGATTTGTACACCGAACTTTTAATGCCAATGATGTAGTTCAATTTATTAAAAGTTTAAAACATATTTATACGACTTATGGCGGTATGGAATCCGTGTTTTCAAAATATGCAGAAAAAACCGACTTGCAAAACGCAATACACCATTTTAAAACTCATTTTTTTGAAATTGCGCATCTAAAACGGACTGAAAAGCACATCAGTGACCCCTTAAAAAATTCAGCAGCCAAGCGCATGAATATGTTTTTAAGGTGGATGGTAAGGCCCAGTAATTCTGGGGTTGATTTTGGCATATGGAAAGGTTTAAAGACCGCACAACTATCATGTCCACTCGATGTGCATTCAGGAAATGTAGCCAGAAAACTTGGATTATTGAAACGTCATCAAAATGATGCCAAAGCCGTTAAAGAGCTTGATAAAAATCTCAGGAAATTTGACCAAACTGACCCTGTCAAATACGATTTTGCATTATTTGGCCTTGGCGTATTTGAAAAGTTTTAAAAAAATTATAGATTTGTACTTCTGATTGTCCTAGATCGTTAATATCTCCAGAAATATTTTAAAGATTTCAATTGTATTTTGACAGCGTTTTTGTCGTAGGGCTTTTGTTTTTTTTAAAAAGCAGCATTAATACCCTATACAATCGAAATGAACTTAATTGAAGCCTTAATTGACATAACAACCATCGTCTTATATGCCTACTTTATCTTTCTTATTCTGATAAAAATCAGAGAATTGGAGATAAAAAAAGGCGTTTTTCATGTATTGACCATTCTTTTTATTACATTTTTAATAAGTAAAATTATAATAAGATATATATAGCCAGAAGATTAATAAACGCTCTTTTTAAAAATTGTTTTGGCTTTTGAATGAAAAAGACTGGAAAATTTTCTTAAATATGAAATATCTTACCGTCTTTGGCTAGCGCTACTTTTTTGAAAACGGTCATCGCTTCATCTTTGAAAGGTTCCAAGTCTTTGTGTCTAGATGAATAATGCCCTAAGATGAGCCGTCCCACTCTTGCTTTATTTGCAATGGTCGCAGCCTGCTTGGCTGTAGAATGCTTGGTTTTTGTGCATAGTGCTGCTTGGTCTTCCAGAAAAGTAGATTCGTGGTACAATGCATCTACGCCTCTAATTATTGGAATAATAGCCTCTGAATAAGCCGTATCACTACAAAACGCATAGCGCTTTGGAATGCGGCCATCAGTTGTGACTTCTTCGTTTTTAATAAGAATACCATCCTGATTGTAAACATCAGCGCCCTGCTTTAATTTTCGGTAATAAGCAATATCAATATTTTTAGCTTCGGCGTTTTCAATTAGTAACTTTCTATCAAAAGGCTTTTCTTTGAATAAAAAGCCATTTGTATAGACTCTGTGATCGAGTGGTATGGTGTGAACCTCAACTTTATCATCTTCAAATATACACTCTGAATCCTTGGACTCAAGTTCGTGAAATATCAAGTTGAAATTTGTCCAGGAATTAGATAATTTTAATTGTAGAGTGATAATTTCTTTCAGGCCTTTAGGCCCGTAAATATTTAAGTCTACCTCTCGTCTTAACAATCGAAAGGTTGAAATCAAACCAATCAAACCAAAATAGTGATCTCCGTGCAAGTGAGAAATGAATATATGCTTGATTTGATTAAACTTTAGCTTGTGACGTCTGAGTTCAATTTGAGTACCTTCGCCACAATCAATCAGGAAATGATGCCCACGTGTCTCTAAAACTTGCGAAGTTGTATGCGCAATAATACGCGGGGTGGCACTGTAACATCCAAGAATTGTTAATTTCAATTTTAAGTCGTTTAAAATCCTAAATCACGCTGCATTTCATCCATTTCTATGAGGTCCTTAGCTTCTTGAAGCGTTGGAGCCCATATTAGGGCCTCTGGAAGCTGGTCGGGAACCGCAGTTGGACAAACAATTACAAAAGAACGCTTGCTTTCTTGATGAGACCCAGAAATTTCTAGAATTTCATTAATAAAATTTGTATCTAACATCTGAAAATCTGCCAAGGAAATAATGACATTTTTAGACTTAATTTTTGGGTATATATTCTTAAATATTTTGAAAAAATCTATTGTGTTGGCTTGATTTTCAAAAACCAATGCAGTGTGGCCTGTAACTTCAAATTTCATTTAAGACTCAATTTTAGAGGCCAATAGATAGGTAACTGCCATTCGAATGGCGACGCCATTTTCGACTTGATCTAAAATAATGGCTTGTTTGGAATCTGCGACCTCGCTGGTAATTTCAACCCCACGATTAATGGGGCCTGGATGCATAATGACAATTTCTTTTTCAATAGAATCTAATAAGTCTTTGGTAAGACCATATTGTTGAGTATACTCCCGAACACTTGGAAAATAACTGACTTCCATACGCTCATTTTGAACTCTTAGCATGTTGGCTACGTCACACCATTGGAGTGCTTTATTTAAATCCGTTTCGACAATAACACCCAATTCGTGAATGTATTTAGGAATAAGCGATTTTGGCCCACAAACCATAACTTGGGCACCCAAAAGTTGTAAAGCAAAAATATTAGACAAAGCAACACGACTGTGAAGGATATCGCCAACAATAACAACTTTTTTATCTTCTACAGTTCCAAATTTTTCTCTAATGGAGTAAGTGTCTAACAGCGCTTGTGTTGGATGCTCATGTGCACCATCTCCAGCATTGATAATGCGTGCATCAACATGCTGTTGTAAGAAAGCAGCAGCCCCTGGTTTTGGATGCCGCATGACAACCATATCAACCTTCATAGATAAAATATTGTTTACCGTGTCAATAAGGGTTTCACCTTTCTTAACAGAAGATTGAGAAGCAGAAAAATTAATGACATCGGCGGACAATCGTTTTTGAGCAATTTCAAAGGATAGTTTGGTTCGTGTTGAATTTTCAAAAAATAAATTGGCGATGGTAATATCGCGAAGGGAGGGCACCTTTTTTATGGGGCGGTTAATGATTTCTTTAAAATTATCTGCAGTTTCAAAAATTAACTGAATGTCTTCTGCTTTCAAATATTTTATTCCTAACAAATGATCGACACTTAATGTGCTCATAATTATTGTTTTATCAAATAAACATTGTCCTCACCATGCGTTTCTTTCCAATTTACAA
>CAJWDI010000016.1:0-29329 GCA_913031185.1 uncultured Flavobacteriaceae bacterium
ATTTGACCTGTTACGGTAAAACCTTGAAGGTCTTGTGCAGTTTGAAAGTCAAAGGTTGTTTGTCCATAAAAAGAAAAAGACAAAGTTAATAAAAGTAAAATGTAAAAGTTTCTCATACTCAGAGTTTTAGGTTAATTGGTTATGTGTGTTTTTAGCAATTAAAACAAGCATTGGATTATAAAAAATTAGGGGCATTTATACTTGTGTTTAAAAATCTATAAACTAATTTAAACAAAAATAGTTTCTTGAAAACGTTATCGCATCAAAAAATGTGGCAAATTCTGTAAAAAATGAAGCAAATTGTGTTTTTTTTGTAAGTTTTATTAGATTTTCAAGAATTAACGGGTGTTTAAATTTTCTTCGTTATAAACACGCTCAACCACCCTGTCTGTCATTTCTCGCATAGCTTCCAAACTCATGTCATCTTTGTATTTTACCTGCAGAGCCTTTAATTTTTTCTTTAAAAGCTTTGTCAATTTTTTATACTTGGATTGTCCATACAAATTATTCATTTCGTCAGGATCATTGTCCAAATCATACAATTCCCACTCATCCATGCTGTAGTAAAAGTGAATCAGCTTAAAACGCTTGGTACGAATCCCATAGTGTGGCTGAACCATATGCCACTTTGGATATTCGTAATAATGGTAGTAAACCGCCTCTCTAACCTCATCAAATTTTGACGCTAACTGCGGCACAAAACTTGTACCTTGCATAGCCTCAGGAGTTTCGACGCCCGCAAGCTCTAAAAATGTTGGTGCAAAATCAACATTTAAAAGTAAATTAGCATTTTTAGATTTTGGTTTTATCAGTTTCGGATAACTGATCATAAACGGCATTCTAAAGGACTCCTCATACATCCAACGTTTATCAAACCAGCCGTGTTCTCCCAAATAAAACCCTTGATCTGAAGTATAAACAACAACCGTATTCTCGGCTAAACCATTGGCTTCTAAATAGTCTAACATCTGCCCCACTGCCTTGTCGACACCAGCGACGCAACGCAAATAGTCTTTGATATAAGTTTGGTATTTCCAATTTTTGAGCGCAGCACCCTGAAGTGTATCATTTGGAGTCCAAAACTCGCCTTTATTACCATAGGCATAATACGTGTTTTCCTCGCGTCTTGATAATCCCTCAGGTGGTGGAATTTTTAAATCCCTTCTGTTCATGTGATTCTCAATTTCCATCCACTGTTCCTTAGCGGCCTCTCGTCCGCTATAATTGTCATTAAAATTAGCAGGCTGTGGTAAATCGCCATTCGTAAACAATGACTGAAACTCCTCAGCAGGTTCCCAAGGCCGGTGAGGGGCTTTAAATTGGTACATCAACATAAAGGGTTTCTCTTTATCTCGTCCCTTATCAAGCCATTTTAATGCGTCGTGCGCCACTTGGGCAGAAGAATGTCGTTTACGTTCCACAATGGTATCCTTGCCATTCTCTAAAAAAACAGGGTTGAAATAAGTTCCTTGCCCCCCCCAATTGATCATGACCTTAGAATAATCAAATCCGGTAGGAGCCGTACCTAAATGCCACTTACCAATAACAGCTGTCTCGTAACCTGCGTCTTGTAAAAGTTTGGGGAAAGTTACCTGTGACCCATCAAAATCTCCACCTTTTTCATTTTTAAAAAACCCATTGACGTGGCTGTATTTTCCTGTTAAAATGGACGCACGGCTTGGTCCACAAATTGAGTTGGTATTAAATGTTCTTGTCATTAACATTCCATTGTCTGCAATGCGGTCAATATTGGGCGTAGGTGCAATTTCTGCCAACCAATCGTCATAAGCACTCACGGCACTGACAGCATGATCGTCCGACATGATAAACACAATATTTGGACGATTTGTAGTATTTACATCTGCTTTAGACTGTGCCCCTAACGATAATGTCAAAAAGACGCTAATTACAGTAAAAATTATGTTTTTCATAATGCTTTAGTTAAAGGATTTTTTAAATGATTTTAATTTTTGACTCAGGTTCTCAACTGTTTTATCATATCGCCTTAGCGTTGCTAAATTGACCGTTTCGTCTGGATCAACAGAGTGATCATATAGCATGCGCTGAATGCGATTTGACTTCAAAGTCCATTCAGTATAAAAATAGTTGTTTTCAATAAGGGTCTCCCCTTTTTGCCAACGGGCAAGCGCCGTAGTCTTGTATATTTTATCTGGATTTCGCAGGCTTAAAACCAGTGAATTCCCCTGTAAATGCGGGGGTTTTTTACCGGAAGTTAAATCGCAAAGTGTGGGGTATAAATCTACCAACTCGGCAACGGAGTTTGAGGTTTTATTTTCTGAAAGTCCAGGTGCACTAATAATCAAAGGTACTTGAAGGGCCACTTCAAAATTACTATGTTTGGCCCAAAGCCCGTGATCTGACAAGCTCCATCCATGATCCCCCACCAATACAATAACCGTACTTTCACGAAGCTCTAATACATCTAAAGCATTGATTAATTTACCAATTTGTGCATCCACAAAACTGACGCTGGCATAGTAGGCATGGATGAGCGTTTTCGCTAAATCATCTCCAATGGGTCCCTCTTTCGGAATGTCTTTATAAGCCCGCAATTCGCCCCATTCGTGGTTGGCTATTTTTGGGGCTGTTTCAGGAAAAGTGGATTGCTGTGGTAATCTTATTTCAGTTTCATCATAAAGATCCCAGTATTTTTTAGGCGCGGTAAAAGGCAAGTGTGGCTTTACAAAACCAACTGCTAAGAAAAAAGGTTGACCATTTGCTTTCAATTTTTTTAAATCTTCAATGGATTTATAGGCAGTCTGGGCATCAAAATAGACCGAATCTTCAACCGCCAATCTCTCATAGGCTGGCCCTGGTTTTTTATTGGCATCAAGGTCCCTGTTTTTTGGATCTTGATAATTCCGCCAACTGATGTCTTTAGGGTGCCATTCTTCATCCCATGTTTTAATGTCATTTTTTAAATGGGTGATTTTATTGTTACTTATTGTGGTGTATCCTCTGTCATTGAAATAGTCTACAATATGTTGGGCGTTGGGTCCTGCCTCATTAATGCTGGAATAATACCTCAAAAAACGTTTTGCTGTAGGCCTAACTCCGGACAGTAAACTCGCTCTTGAAGCACCACAAACAGGCACGTTGCAATAGGCACGTTTAAAAGTGGTACCCGCAGCAGCTAAAGCATCAATGTTGGGACTCTTAATCAAATCTTGTCCATAAATATTCAATTCAGGACGTAAATCGTCCACCATGATAAAAAGCACGTTTTTAGCTGGTTTGAATTCTTGTGCAGCCGTTTGAAAAAAAACGGAAAATACAAAGACATATTTGAAGAAATTATTCATTGACATCCATGCGTTCATTGACTGTTAAAGTCGTTGTTTTTAAATCTTTTTTATCTGAAGAACTACCAACCATGATTGAAAAATCCCCAGGCTCGACACAATAATTCATGTCAATATCATAAAATGCTAAAGTGGCTTTATCAATATCAAAAGAGACTTCTTTTGTTTCCCCTTTCTTCAAAAATATGCGTTGGTAACCTTTCAACTCTTTAACAGGGCGTGTCGCGCTGCTGATTTGGTCTCTTATATACATTTGTACCACCTCATCTCCATCATAACTGCCTGTATTTGTAACAGAAACCGAAACCGATACGGTTTCATTGGAGTTTAAAATTGGTGTGGACAATGTCGGTTTTGAATACTCAAAATCGGTATAGCTCAATCCGTATCCAAAAGGATATAGTGGCGTTGCTTTTGTTAGCGCATATTTGTGAAAATAGGCCGAGGGTTTATGGTTGTAAATCATTCGCAATTGGCCGACGTCACGTGCCACAGTAAGGGTTAACTTACCACTTGGATTGACATCTCCAAAAATAATTTCTGCGACTGCTTGTCCACCAAGAGATCCAGGTTCCCAAGCTTCTATAATAGCTGGAATTTGATCTTGTAACCAAGGTTCAGAAATTGGACGTCCATTAACCAACACAATTATGACGGGAGTTCCAGTCGCTTTTATGGCTTTTACTAAGGCCAATTGTTTTCCAGGCAAATCCAAGGCTGCACGGCCCATGTTTTCCCCTGCGGTTTTGTCTTTCCAACGGTAACGCATAGAGTTATCTCCAACAACCACAATGGCATAATCGAAATCCTTGGCCTTTTGAGCAGCCGTTTCAATGGCCTTGTCCTTTATTTTTCGAATGTTTTCTCCTGAATCAAAAAATTCGACTTCATAACCATTTTGATTACCAACATGTTTAAGACCCTCAAAAATTGTAATCACGTTTTCTTCGGGCTGTGCTGCATGCCAGTCGCCTAATATGGTTTGATTATTTGCATTGGGACCAGTGACTAAAATGCGTTTTTTAGACGTTGTTTTTTCAAGGGGTAAAAGCCCTTTATTTTTTAATAAAACAATCCCTTTTTGGGCCGTTTCAAGGGCAACTTGTTGGTGCTCTGTAGTAAAAACTTTGTCTTTAATCGCATTCAAATCAACAGTTCTGTTTTCAAACAATCCAAGTTTAAACTTAGCAGTTAATATTTTTTTACAAGCCTCGTTTACACGGCTCAAAGGCAAGCTCCCCTCCTCAACCAAAGCGACAACGGCTTCAGGAAACTTTACACCATGCATATGCATATCCATTCCTGCATTCACAGACAAATAAGATGCCTCTTTGAGGCTTCCAGCCACTTGATGTAGGGTTTCAATGCGTTCAATATCCATCCAGTCGCTCACATAAAACCCTTTGAAGCCCCATTGATTTCGAAAGAGGTCTGTCATGAGCCAAGAACTCATGTGACAGGGGATACCGTTAAGCTCATTGTGCGCCGCCATAATGGAATAAACACCTGCATCAATGGCTTTTTTGTAAGGCTTTAAATGTACTTCTCTCAAGGTCCGCATTGACACATCCATAGGCGCTGCATTCAAGCCATTGACAGGCTCTCCCCCAGCAATCATATGTTTGGCACATGCAATCACTTTTTCGGTACCTGTAAAATCGTTTTGTTGAAATCCTCGAATCATGGCCGCACCTAAATTACCAACCAAATAATGATCCTCACCAAAAGTTTCACCCACACGACCCCAACGCGGATCTCTAAGAACATCGATATTAGGTGTAAAAGTCCATTGGGAGCCAGTGGCGCGCATTTCTTTTGCAGTTTGTATACCAATAGTTTCAAGATAGGAATCCTCCCAAGTACAAGCCAGCGTAATTGGAGAAGGATAAACAGTAGTTCCTGAAACCAAAGCATTGCCGTGAATGGCATCAATTCCAATGAGCAGTGGAATTTTTAACCTTGACTCTGCTGCAAGCTCTTGAAGTAAATTGGATTCTTCAGCCGTCAAAACATGTAAAAATGAGCCGATCTCCCCACGGCGTGTCATTTCTTCAACATCATTGCTAAACAACCCCTTGTAAAACCCTTGAGCATCGTTAGAATGTAATTCTTCTTCTGTTAAATCTTCCTCCGCTTTCCGCATATGATCCAAACCTACAAATTGGTTCATTTGGTAAACCTTTTCTTCGAGAGTCATTCTATCCATCAAGTCTTTGACACGATTTTCTACTGAAAGATTGGGATCTAAATATTTTAGAGTTTGATTTTGTGAGTTCCCAAAAAAGAAACTACTGATTAAAATGAGACTGAAGTGTATTTTTATTGTACGCATGATATTATTGATTGTTAATAATGGCATTTTTAATGACTGAATAGGCCGGGGTGGGATTAAAATTTGCATCGTAAATCGACTGGAAATAAGTGCTTGGTTTTTTGAGACGTTGTCCCAAGTCCCAAAGATTTATAGTGACTACTCCTGAATCAACTTTGGATTGTAAAACATTTATAATTTTTTGATAAAGTTCGGCTTGAAGTTGAAGTTCATTCGAAAGATTTGACAAATCTGATACTTTGTAGTCTAATTCGGTAATGTGAAAGTCTAAATTATTTGCATGCGCCCAGTCAATAAGCCTTGACAAGTCTAACAAAGCTTGGTCTGTATTGTCAATAAATTGGCCTGTTGTCCTACTAAGTTTTAGGTGACCTTGCCATCCGATTCCATCCACGCGCAACCCTTTTGAACGCAAGTAAAGAATTGTTTCCTTCACTTTGTCCCACATTGGCTCTTGCATGCCCGCATTTTGATTGTAAACCAACTTTACGTTTGGGGCATGTTCTGTCGCGATTTCAAAAGCTTTGACAATATAATTGGGGAAACCGTTACTATCTAGGCCCATTTTCAGCCAGGGATTCTCCCACAAATTTGTTCCCTTTTTAGGACCAAACCAATCACCATTAGGTAAAATAGTTTCATTAACAACATCCATGTGCTTTACATTCGGCTCTTTATTGTAGCGCTTGGCAGAAGCGGTCATAAAATCAATCATCACACCCTCAAGTTCTTTGGCCGTTCTGTGGTCTTCTTTGGCCCATTTAGAAGCTTGTGGGCTGATTGGCCCATGAATTCGAACTGTCAATTGATTATCATTGGAGAATTCTAAAAAATCTTCGGTGCGATCCCACTGCCAGACTCCTGGCTCAGGATGTAAACGTGATTGCTTAGCAGCGTTGGCTGGAGTTAAAAATTTAAAATCTTTGAGGAAAAGTTCTTCTTTTTTTGAATTCAATCCATAGTGGTTTAGTGTTGCACCAATCTGAAGCTTGTTTTTAGGTTTTTGAATGAGATTCTTGAATGGTATTTCACTTTGTTTGTTAAAGAAATTGGCCGCCAATTTTTGAAACCTTAGCATTAAATTGGCTTTTTCGGCGTCACCAGAAAGATTTTTAGTTTCGTTTGGATCTGTTTTATAATCGTAAAGCTCTTCAGCAAAAATATCACTTTTAAAAATAGGATCTGTGCTCTTTTTATCTGTTATCCAGACGGTGTAGCGATAACGATCTGTTCGAAAACTGTATCCAGTTTTATTAGAGTTTTTATACTGACTTACAGCAAAAGGCTTAGCGGATAATTGTTCGCCTTTGACTAATGGAAGTAAACTCACCCCATCCAAATTGCCAGGAATTTCCAAACCTAAAGCATCACACAGAGTTGGAAAGAGGTCTACAAATTCTGTGGGCGATGCAATTTTAATTGGCTTTTCAACTCTAGGGTCATATATAATTAATGGCGAGCGCGTAGCCTGTTCAAAATTAGAATGCTTGTTCCAAAGTCCGTGATCTCCCAAGTGCCAACCGTGATCTCCCCAAACTACTACAAGTGTGTTTTTATCCAGACCTGTAGTTTTTAATTTTGCTATGATTTTACCAATTTGAGCATCGATAAAACTTGTACTTGCATAATACCCGTGGATGAGTTTCTTTTGAAAATCCTCGGACAAAACAACCCTTTTGTTTTTAGAAATTTCATAAGAAATTTCAGGCGTAATATATGAACGTAGTTCTCCAGAGCTGTGGTAGGCAATGCTGGGGCCGTTTTGTGAGTCTTGCTGATACTTTGAAATTTCAATTTTTGAAGCATCGTAAAGATCCCAATATTTCTTAGGTGCTGCAAATGGTAAGTGTGGACGTTTGAAACCAACGGCAAGAAAAAAGGGCTTTGAAGTTTTAGTTTGAAATTCATCTAATAATTTATTTGCTTCAACAGCCAAAGCGCCATCTACGTAGGCTGCGTCTGGAGCAGTGCTCATTGCAAATGGAGGTTTGTAGCGGTCTCTTACATACTTCCCAAGGTTTTTTTCGCCTTTTGATTTTGCTTCATTTCTTAGAATCCTGATTTTTTTCTTAATCTCTGGATTTTGATAAAATCCTATCGCTGGTGGTCCATAAGCATCTGGATAATCCAATTTATGCTCTGGAATATATGGAACTGACCAAGAAGGCTTGTCTCTAAATTCATCAACACAACGGGGATCAAAAATCTTGCCCAATCCAACGGTATGATAACCTTGGTCTTTTAAATATTGTGGAATGGTGACAATATTTGGAACCATATCTCGCATTTTGGTTTTTAAATCTCGAACTTTGGTATAATCTGGCCGCTTGCCCGTCATAATGCTGGCTCTTGATGGACCACATATGGCTTGTTGAGTATGGTTATTTAAAAAAAGTGCTGAGCGCTCAGAGAGTGCATCCAAGTAAGGGGTTTCAGCCATGGCATCTCCGTAGGCTCCAATGGTGGGTTTCAAATCATCAACTGCAATAAACAGTAGGTTTGGTGGAGCACTTGTTTCTTGAGCATGAGCTAAAAAAGAAAGGCCTACAAAGGCGAAAAAAAAATTAATAGTTTTGATGATGTTTGTAATTTGATGATGTTTATAATTAATTGAGAGTCAAAAGTATTAATATTAACGCCTGTAGTCTATTAAATTTGGTGCAAAGCGTGTTATTATTGAGGCTATTTGGTAATAATGCGAAACATGTAGTCAAATATTGTATTTTTGAAAAAATTTTTAATTACATAAATGTTTAATCGAGCATATTTAAAATTAACGTTCATTTTCTGTCTCATTATTAGCAGCTGTAAACACGAAAAAAAAAGTATATCAATAAAACCAACCATTGAAGGTATGGTTTGGATTCCTGGAGGAATATTTGAAATGGGGGCTTCTGATAAAGATTACAAAGCACTTCCACACGAAAAACCAAAACACACTGTTAAAATCGATGGGTTTTATATGGATATCACAGAAGTGACCAACGCACAATTTTCAAAATTTGTTGAAGCAACTGCTTATGTCACCACTGCCGAACGTCCAGTAGATTGGAATTTGATAAAATTACAACTTCCTTCTGGAACCCCTAAACCACATGATTCTTTGTTAAAACCAGGTTCTTTGTTATTTAAGAAAGCAAAGCAATCTATTCCAAATTTATATGACTTTTCGCAATGGTGGCGCTGGAGTATTGGCGCAAATTGGAAACAACCGGAAGGATCTGGAAGCAGTATTGAAGGGAAAGACAATTACCCTGTCGTGCATATTTCTTATGAAGATGCACAAACCTACTGTGATTGGGCAGGACGCCGATTACCCACAGAAGCCGAATGGGAATATGCTGCACGTGGGGGTAAGCGAGATAAAATCTATTTCTGGGGAGACCTTTCTAATGCGCTTTCTAACTATGTAAACAGCTGGGAAGGAGAGTTTCCTGTAACAAACACGCAGGCGGATGGCTTTGAAAAAAGTGCTCCAGTTAAATCTTTCCCACCAAATGATTTTGGACTGTATGAAATCTCTGGAAACGTCTGGGAATGGACAAGCGATTGGTATAATATTAATTACTACAAAACTTGTTCAAAAAACGATGTTACAGACAACCCTAGCGGAGCCGATAATGCATACAACCCTAACAACCCATATATTGAAGAAAAAGTAATTAGAGGGGGCTCTTTTTTATGCAATGATTCGTACTGTGCAAGTTATCGAGTTTCATCAAGAATGGCCACCGATCCCAGTACATCTCTGGAACATTTAGGATTTAGAACCGTTTTAGTTGTGAACAAATAAGTATCTTCGTAAGATACATATCATTTGAATTTTTTTTAACCAATTATGCTAAAATTACAATCTTTATTTTTGATTTTATTTTGTGGATTTATTTTAAATGCACAATCCATAAGAATCAATGAGGTCGTTTCCTCGAACTCTGTTTATTTTGATGAAGATGGAGACAGCCCAGATTGGTTTGAACTTCACAATTTTGGAACGCAAAATGTGTCTTTAGAAAATTGGACTATTTCTGACGATTTGGAAACACTTGACATGTGGGCCTTCCCTGCTATCACCCTCGCGCCAGACGAGTATTTATTGGTTTGGGCTTCTGGGAAAGACCGCAGTATTGACACCTATTCTAGAACATTCATAAGCCAAGGAGATATTTTTAAATATGACATTCCAAATGCAGAACCACATCCAAATTGGAAAAATTTAAACTTTAATGTTTCAAGTTGGAATGATGGCGCCAGTGGGTTTGGTTACGGTGACGGAGACGACAATACTGTTATTCCATGGGGTACACAATCTGTGTATTTAAAACGAAATTTTAACATTACCAACCTTGAAGACATGCAATCTTTAATTCTAGACATAGACTACGATGATGCATTTGTAGCTTATATAAATGGTGTTGAAGTTGCACGAGCTAATATTGGAGGGGTTCCCCCGCCTTTCGACTCAGATGATATTTCTACAGATCATGAAGCGCAAATGTACCTTGGTGGCCTTCCAGATCGCTTTATAATTTCTGATTTTAGTTCTATTTTATTTGAAGGTGAAAATGTTTTAGCGATTCAAGCACATAACATAAGTGCAACCTCATCGGACTTTACAATCGTTCCTTTTCTTTCTGGAATTTACAACTCCCCTAACAACTCTGGAATACAGCCCCCAGAAATTTTAAACCTAGGAAATGACAATCCCTTTCATACAAATTTCAAAATTTCAACAGACTCTGAAACACTGACCCTATCCAACGGTATTGGAACTGTAATTGACCAAATTGTTGTTGAAGGACTGCCCCCAAATACTTCAATTGGGGTATCAAATATTACTCAAAATCTTGTAAGCTATTTACAAACAACACCTGGATATCAAAATGATGACCAAGAATTTTTAGGAACCATTCAAAATGAAGTTGTTTTTTCTCAAATTGGTGGTACAATACAAAATCCCTTCAATTTATCATTATCCGGAAATAGACCAACACAACACATTCGTTACACTACAGATGGAAGCGCACCACAATTATCTTCAAATGAATACACGGGGCCTATTATAATTTCACAAAACACTAGCCTACGCGCTAGAATTTTCTCCAACACCAATAATTATTTACCCTCAAAAATTTTAACAGAATCATATATTTTCGGCGCCAACCACAACATGGATGTGATGTTGCTAACAGTTGACCCGGATGATTTTTTTGATGACGATACTGGGATATATGTTTTTGGCCCAGAAGGGACTTTTGATACATGGCAACCTTACTATGGGGCTAATTTTTGGGAAGATTGGGAGCGTCCAATTCAATTTACCTATTACAAAAACAACAGCAATGAGTTTGCTAAATTTAATGCAGGGGTAAAAATTTTCGGAGGTTGGAGCCGGGGTCAGAATGGTCAACGCTCCTTAGCATTTTATGCAAGAGGTCAGTATGGTGATTCTGAATTTGAGCATTCCTTTTTTGATCACCTATCCTACGATAAATTTGAAGCATTTGTTTTAAGAAATTCTGGACAAGACTGGTTAAGATCTAATATGAAGGATGTCATGCTCACCAGCTTAATGCGGGGTTCAGACTTAGACTTTCAAGAGTATAATCCTGTTGCAACCTATATAAATGGAGCGTATTGGGGCTTTTACAACATAAGAGAAAAGATTAATGAGCACATGTTGGCATCAAAACATGATGTTGATGCCAACAGCATCACACTATTGACAGGAAATGCTGAAATCATTGAGGGCGATAACGACGAATACAATGCATTAATTAATTACATTGAAACGACAGATTTATCAAATGATTCTAATTTTGAATATGTCCGAGAAAGCATAGATCTCAAAAATTACATCCTGTATCAGGCGACCAATATATTTATAAACAACACGGATTGGCCTGGAAATAATATTAAATTTTGGAAACATCCAGACACCAAATGGCGTTGGATCATGTATGACACTGATTTTGGTTTTGGCCCTTGGTGGAATTTGTCTAATTTTAGTGAAAATACCCTAGAATTTGCTCTAAATCCCAATGGCCCAGGGTGGCCAAACCCCCCTTGGTCAACTCTTCTTTTCAGAAAATTAACAACCAATATTAACTTTAGAAATCAATTTATCAATCGCTATGCTGATGAACTAAATACGCGTTTTTTAAGCAGCAACGTCATCCAACACATTGATGAAATATACGCTACGATTCAGCCGGAGCTAAATGCACATTTCGAACGTTGGAAAAACGATCCGTCTTTAGGATATGAAATTAATGATGTCAATGGCCATATAGAACTTTACCAATGGGCAATGAAGAATTTTGCCAACGAAAGGCCTGCCATTGTCAAAGAACACATAAAAGACCAATTTAACCTCCCCAACTTTCATCCATTAACCATTTCTAACGAGGATGTAAGCAAAGGCCGGGTTGAAATTAATGAAAATCTAAATATTCAAGAACAATCATGGACAGGTGATTATTTTGAAACGGTTCCTGTAAAGCTAGAAGCCTTTGCAGAACCTGGATACGAGTTTTCACACTGGAGTGGAGATGTGTTTTCCACGCAAAAAACCATTAATATTTACTTATCGGGATCTTTTGAAATTACTCCAAATTTTAGTTCTATGTCAACATCACTGGTAATCAATGAAATTAATTACCGATCAAGCGACGATTTTAATGCGGATGACTGGGTCGAGTTGTACAATCCCATGAGCTTTCCTGTTGATGTTTCAAACTGGCAAATAAAAGACAGCGACGATACACACATTTTTGTCATTCCAGAAGGAACACAAATTCAAGATAACAGCTTTTTGGTAGTGGTCAAAGATGAATCGGATTTTATAAGTGTATTCCCAGACATTCCATACATTGGAGAATTGGGTTTTGGGCTTGGAAAGACAGATTCAGTAAGACTTTATAACTCCGAAGGAACATTAATTGATGAAGTTGCATATGAATCTGAAACGCCATGGCCAAGTTGTGCGGATGAAACTGGAAATACACTAGAATTAATAAATCCCGATTTAGACAATTTATTGGCAGAAAATTGGGGTTGTGTGAACACAAATGGAAGTCCAAATGCTGTAAACAGCACAGGACTCAGTGTTGAAGACAATGTCGCTGATATTATTAATATTTATCCAAACCCTGTAAAAAACATCCTTTATATAGGACACAATGGTGAACGTTATGACGTTGAAATTTATTCATTGCTGGGTCAACCTATCTCAACAGCTTTTAACGTCAATCAAGTTGATGTTAGTTCATTCAATCAAGGAATATACTTGGTAAAAATTAAGACTGAAAATAAAGTTGTAGTGAAGCGTATAATGAAGCTTTAAAGGCTACTGATATATAAATTATTTAGAAGCCCATTTGGTAAGTCTTACAATCTTGTGAAAAATTTCAGTATTGTCATATATGCCTGAAAATGCCTCAGCTCCTGGACCATATGCAAAAACTGGAATTAACGTCGCCGAATGTCCTCCAGTTGAAAAACTAGGATCAATGGTTCGGTAATCATTATGAGTATGTCCATTGGTGTCAGTATATTTTTTCCCCGATAGGGTAAAACCTCCTGTTTCATGGTCAGAAGTTACAATCACCAAAGTTTCTCCATCTTTTTCTGCGAAATCTAGAACGGCTCCTATTGTTTCATCAAAATCTATAAGTTCAGATATTAAATATTCAGCATCATTTGCATGCCCTCCCCAGTCGACTTGAGAGCCTTCCGACATCATGAAAAAGGGTTGGTTATTCTGATGTAAAAATTCAATCCCAAGCAGCGTTGCATTCTTTAAAAAATCGCCTCTTCCGTCAAGCATCTTAGGCATAGATGTATCAGCTAAAAGGTAGGCTAATTTATTTTTGCTTTTAATGGATTCAAATGCGTCTAATTCCTTAATATTCACAGTAAAACCTTTAGAGCCTAAAATATCAAATAGGTTTTGACGATCTGTACCATGAGCAAAATAATTTATACCACCACCAGCAAAAAAATCCACATCAGACTCTGAGAGTTGCCTAGCTATTTCTTTTTCTTGGTTGCGACTCTCAACATGAGCATAAAAGGATGCCGGAGTGGCATGGGTTATAGAGGAAGTTGAAACTATCGCCGTTTTAATTCCATTTGCTGAGGCGATTTCAACAAGATTTTCAACCCTTGTAAAATCATCCAAAACACCGATGGCACCATTGTAGGTTTTTTTCCCAGTTGCAAAGGCTGTACCACAAGCCGCGGAGTCGGTGATATCACTATCGGAAGAATGCGTTTGAATAAGTCCAATGTGCTTAAAACGAGAATAATGAACCGAATTATTTTTAAAGAAGTAAGCTGAAGAAATCTGAGAAAGTCCCGCACCATCACTGATTAAAAAAATGACATTCTTTGGGGATGAACTAGAACCTTTTAAGACAGCTGAATTATTACAATTTATAAACAGAAAAACGCTGAGATAGATGTAATTTAGGGAAAATTTTGTCATGGTCGTTATACTAATTGATATGTGCAAAATTACCAATTTAAATTAACAACCCTTTAATTCAATAAGAATAAAACAACAATTATCGGCGGCGTCTACGATTGTTTCTAAATTCAAGCATTTTCTTTTGAATCAAATCTTGATATTCCGCTTTGGCAAGCACATCCCCTTTTCTAGGAGCTTTAATTTCAATTTTTTCTGCAGGATTTAAAATAATCTTAGTACATAACGTGGTCGTATCTCCAGCACTCACTTCTAGGATCAAACCTGGAAGTCCCCAATAATCTGAGGGGCCGTGACGCACTGGGATTTGTGGTGTATACCAAGCTTCAACTTGTGTGATATCGACTTTTGCTTCGCTTGGTTCACTAGACTCAGTGCTATCGTTAGGCTTACGCATGCGGCTCCATGAAAAAGAATACCACAATAAATCATCCGTTGGAATGAATGTAGTGGCTTTGTAACATGTATAGTTTCCTATTTTCTTTGTGTCACTGCCCAAGGTCCAATTGATGGGTTGAAGTACGTCTTTAATTAAGAATTTCTTGCCGTAAAATTCTTGCTGCTGAATTTGTAAATTGGTTTTCACGTTTTTATAATTTTCTCCTGCAGCAAAGTTTTTACCCCAGGAATCTGTAGCCCCTGAAATCGCATCAAGCTGTTCTTCTTCAATAAACAAAGAGGCTTCTTTGTCAAAGGTTAATGTAAATTCTTTTTCCAGGCGATTTTTAAGACGGAGCGCAATGTCTTTTTTTTGAGCCTCACTCATTCGGGCACCCCAACGCCCCAATTCCAATCTTGATTTTGACATATAGACCGCCTGTCCCTGAAAGTCATTGATTTCTAATGCTGGAGTACTCCCTAAAATAAAGGGGATTGACAAAAAACAAATAATTTTGAAAAAGTGGGTAATCATAGATATTGTATAGTTTAAAGTAATAATATGACAAACGCAACAATTTTGTATTTCATTTACCAAAAAATTAACAGCGCTAATTTGTTGGTAGTTAAAAAATAAAGTCACACGTAAGGAGCGTATCCCAAACGATATGCACAATACATTATTTTTTACTAAGTTTTTTTGTTTGGAGATTCTACTTATAGAAGTTGAATGTCAATCTTCCTTTATTTTTGTATCATTTAATGAAATCTTTGACATTAATATGGCTCCATAAAAAATTATTAAATATCCCAAAAGCTCAAGACCTTCTTGGATAGCTGTTTTATAATGACCAATATAATTTTCTTTTAAAATAGCTCTCCATAAATCTCCAGTACCAAAGATTCGACTAAATATTAATACAATCAATAAACCCATGATTAGGTAGTCAAATCCTCTTGTATTCCAATAAATTGAAAGAGTTGGAATAATAGTTTTCCTTTGTTTATAAGCAATGTAAATTGAGATTAAAAAACTACCTACTGCTAGAATTGTCCAAAGTCCATTCATTATTTTATCCCAAAAATAATCTCCTTCCCGAATAAACATGACCATAAATAAACCCACAAAGAGAATTAAAAATCCTCTATTCCCTCGATTTTTATATGTTTTGTAGAGTAGAATAACAAAAGAAGTTAATATCAAAAATTCTTGAGTAAATTCGGTTAATGAGTATTCAGATAAATTTGTTTTTAAAATTGTGAAATCAATCCATACAAACAAAGGAGGGACCATCATCAAAAGAATTAAAATTAAGAATTCGAAAATGTAAACAAAAATATTTTTCATGTAATTCAATAAATTAGTTACTGACTCATAAGTCAAAATAAAATTTATTTTTATTTAGATTTTTTTCAACTGTATCTAAAAAATATACTTTTTTCATTGCGCACTACGTTTGTTGAAATGTTTACATTCTTGGAAGGTCATTACCATCCTTTAGCGGTAAGTCGGAATGTCCCATAAGATAGGTGTCAATATGATGAGCAGCCTGTCTACCCTCAGAAATCGCCCATACTATGAGGGACTGACCTCTGCGAATATCACCAGCAGCAAAAACACCGTCTACATTGGTTTTATAGTCTTTGGTGGTGGCTTTGATATTGGTTCTAAAATCAGTTTCTAATCCAATTTGTTCAACAATAGGGGTTCCTGGACCTGTAAATCCAAGTGCCAAAAGTACTAAATCACAAGGCCATGTTTTGTCAGTTCCAGGAAGTTGCCTGAGTTGAGGACGTTCACCTTCTTTAAAAATCCACTCCACTTCGCAAGTCACTAGACCGGTTAAGTTTCCATTTTCATCCCCTAAAAATTCCTTGGTTGAGATGCTCCAAAAACGCTTAACACCTTCCTGGTGTGAAGAGCTGGTTTTCATTTTCATGGGCCAGAATGGCCAGGGTTGGTTGGCAGGACGGCCTTTAGTTGGTTTACCTAAAATTTCAAAATTTGTGACCGATTTTGCACCGTGACGGTTTGAAGTTCCAATACAATCAGAACCTGTATCTCCTCCACCGATAACAATGACATTTTTATCCGTGGCCTGGATGATAGAATCAAAAGATCTTAAACCATCAACATATTCATTGTTTAACTTTAAAAAATCCATCGCTTGAACCACTCCTTTTAAATCTGCACCCTTTATAGGAAGCTTACGACGTTCAGTTGCGCCTCCACATAGCAACAAGACATCAAAATCAGATTTTAGCGTTTCAATGGAGATATCTACCCCCACCTCTGTATTGGTCTTGAATACAATGCCTTCTTCTTCTAAAATTTCAATGCGACGATCTATAATTTGTTTTTCAAGTTTAAAATCTGGAATGCCGTAGCGCAAAAGACCACCGACTTTTGCATCCCTTTCGTAAACCGTAACAGAGTGTCCAACTCGGTTAAGTTGCTGAGCTGCAGCCAGACCAGAAGGCCCAGAACCTACAATTGCAACAGTTTTCCCTGTGCGAATTGCTGGTTTTTGAGCTTTAATCCAGCCCTTATCAAATGCAACCTCAACGATATTTTTTTCAATATTTTCTATGGAAACAGGATCCTCATTGATGCCCAAAACACATGCCTGTTCACAGGGTGCCGGGCAAAGTCGCCCCGTAAATTCTGGAAAGTTGTTTGTTGAATGCAAGATTTTGGCGGCTTTTTCCCAATTTCCTAAATAAACATTGTCGTTGAAGTCAGGGATCAAGTTTCCTAGAGGGCAACCACTATGACAAAAGGGTATGCCACAATCCATACACCGTGCCCCTTGATTTTTAAGGGTTTTTTCATCAAGGGGAATAGTGAATTCTTTATAATTTTTTATGCGGTTTTTGACCTTGTCATAAGACTCATCCACGCGCTTATATTCCAAAAATCCAGTAACTTTCCCCATCTTATTTATTATTTACAAGTTTTTCTTTTTCTAATCTTATAAGCGCCTGTCTGTATTCTTCTGGAAAGACCCTAATAAATTCTTTTTGAGTCGTTTCCCATTCTTCAAGAATGCGTTGAGCTAAAGGACTCAGGGTTGCATTGTAATGATTTTCAATGAGCTGTTTGAGTTCAGTTAAGTCCGATGCTTCAGAAAGATGGTCTAAATTTAAACCCTCTTGGTTGCATCGTTTCTCAAACGATTTGTGAGGATCATATACGTAGGCAATACCACCACTCATACCAGCACCAAAATTACGTCCAACTTCTCCGAGTATCACAGCCACTCCTCCAGTCATGTATTCGCAACCGTGGTCACCGATACCTTCAACGACAGCTCTGGCTCCCGAGTTTCGTACACAAAAACGCTCACCAGCTTTTCCATTGATGTAAACCTCACCGGAAGTCGCACCGTACAAGGCAACATTTCCAATGATGATATTTTCTTCTGGAATGATCGTTGATTCATCTGGCACACGTATGGCCAATTTTGCCCCTGAAAGTCCCTTACCGAGATAATCATTTGTGTTACCAATGACATTTAGGGTTAATCCTTTGGTGGCAAAAGCACCAAAACTTTGACCTGCTGAACCAGTGAAATTAATTTTTAGTGTATTATCAGGTAAGCCTTGAGATCCGTAAATTTTAGAAATCTCATTACTTAAGATGGCGCCAACAGTTCTATTTTCGTTGTTGATTTTTAAGTCTAATACCGTAGGCTCTTTTCTAAACAAAGCCGGATGCGCCTTGTCTATAATTTCAAAATCTAAGGCTTTTTCGAGTTGATGATCTTGTTTGGAAGTATTGAAAAGTTGGACATCTTCTGCAACCTCAACTCTATGCAAAATAGGCGTCAAATCAATTCCTCTAGACTTGTAATGCGCTATGGCTTTGTTGCGGTCTAATTTTTCAACTTTACCAACCATTTCATCTACCGTTCTAAATCCTAACTTGGCCATAATTTCTCTCAATTCCTGTGCTACGAAATACATAAAATTAACCACGTGTTCAGGTTTGCCTTTGAACTTTTTACGGAGCTCTGGATTTTGGGTTGCAATTCCTACTGGGCAGGTATTAAGGTGGCAAGCTCGCATCATGATACACCCTGAAGCTACCAAAGGTGCGGTAGCAAAACCGAATTCTTCAGCACCTAGAAGGCAAGCAATGGCGACGTCTCGTCCAGTTTTGAGTTGGCCGTCACATTCAACGACGATTCTACTTCTTAAATCATTCATTACCAAAGTTTGTTGGGCTTCAGAAAGGCCTAATTCCCAGGGCAGACCCGCATGTTTCAAAGACGTTAGGGGTGAGGCCCCAGTTCCGCCATCATAACCAGAAATAAGCACCACATCAGCTTTCGCTTTTGCCACACCCGCAGCAACCGTTCCTACCCCAACCTCAGAAACCAGTTTTACATTGATTCTAGCTTCTCGGTTGGCAGATTTTAAATCGTAAATGAGCTGTGACAAATCCTCAATGGAGTAGATATCATGATGAGGTGGAGGTGAAATTAATCCCACATAGGGCGTTGAATTTCTGGTTTTGGCAATGTCTGGATTGACTTTCGGGCCTGGCAACTGTCCGCCTTCTCCAGGCTTGGCGCCTTGTGCCATTTTAATTTGTATTTCCTTGGCGTTTGTTAAGTAATTTGAAGTGACACCAAAACGGCCAGAAGCGACCTGTTTGATCGCACTGTTCTTCCAATCGCCGTTGGAGTCTTTGTAAAAACGTTCTTGGTCTTCGCCACCTTCACCTGAATTACTTTTACCGCCAATACGATTCATAGCGATGGCCAAATTTTCATGAGCTTCTTTGCTGATGGAGCCATAGGACATGGCACCAGTTTTAAAGCGCTTTACAATATTGGTCCATGGCTCGACCTCATCAATGGGTATGGGATCGTAGTTAGAAAACTCAAATAAACCACGAATGGTCATTAGTTGTCTGGACTGATTGTTGATAAGCTCAGAATATTCTTTGTACTTCTGTGGTTTGTTGGTCCTTACAGAGTCTTGTAACTTAGCGATTGAGAGTGGGTTGAAAAGATGCGGTTCCCCATTGCGTCTCCATCTGTATTGTCCCCCTATTTCCAAGTCTAAATTAGCATCAATATCTTTTTTAAGATAGGCACGTTGGTAGCGTTTAGATATTTCTTTTTCGAGCTGATGCAAATCGACTCCTTGAATTCGTGTGGCGGTGTTTGGAAAGTATTTATCAACAACCTGCGTATTAATTCCAATACATTCGAACAATTGAGAACCTCTGTAGGAATTAAGAGTCGAGATCCCAATCTTATTCATGACCTTGAGGATGCCTTTCCCAACAGCTTTATTGTAATTATAGATTGCATTTTCAACATTCGCTTCGTAATCTCTGGACTTGACTTCGTCTTCAATAATTTCATTGACCATGTACGGGTTTATAGCACTGGCACCATAACCAAATAAAAGGGCAAAATGATGAACTTCGCGAGGTTCCGCAGATTCAATAATGATGCTTAATTTAGAACGCTTTCCTAATTTCTGCAGGCCACTATTGACAAAAGAGCAAGCTAGGAGTGCAGGAATTGGCGCCAAATCTTTACTCACGCTTCGATCTGATAAAATGAGTATGTTAGTTCCTCTATCTATTTTTTCAGAGGCTGATTTTAAAAGCGCTTCAAGGGCGTCTTCAAGGCCATTATGTCCATTTTTGATGGGATAAACCATTGGAATGGATTCGATCTTAAAATTTGGATTGTCAAAGCTTTTAATTTTGTCAAGATCTTGTTTTGAAATAACGGGATTTTGAATCTTTAGTTTCTTACAATGGGAATCATTGATGTCAAAAAGATTAAAATCAGCTCCGAGGGTCAAACTGATGTCCGTTATAAGCTCTTCACGAATACCATCTAAAGGCGGGTTGGTAACTTGAGCAAATAACTGCTTAAAATAGTTGTAAATAAGCTGAGGGCGTTCAGATAACAGGGCCAACGGAGTATCGCTTCCCATAGAACCTATGGGCTCTTTAGCTTGGTTGGCCATGGGTAGAATAATGGTTTTGATATCTTCTTGAGTGTAACCAAATAAAACTTTTCGTTTGTCTAAGTGTTCTTGATTAAGAAAAATTGGACAGTCGTTGTATGGAATTTGTTTTAGATGGACAAGATTTTCATTGATCCATTTTTGGTAGGGGTGTTTCTTAGCAATGGCTTCTTTAATTTCTTCATCATTGATGATGCGACCTTCATCCATGTTCACTAAGAACATCTTGCCAGGTTCCAAACGTCCGTGATATTCAACATTTTCTGGTGCAATTTCAATGACACCGATTTCGGAGGACATGATGACATAACCATCTTTAGTGACTGAGTAACGCGAAGGTCTTAATCCATTACGGTCCAGGACCGCACCAATATAATTCCCATCGGTAAATGGAACAGAAGCAGGACCATCCCAAGGTTCCATGAGGCATGAATTATATTCGTAAAAAGCTTTTTTTGAAGCAGACATTTCATCATTTTTTTCCCAAGCTTCGGGGATGAGCATCATCATCACTTCAGGTAAAGAACGCCCAGTCATTAAAAGTAACTCCACAGCCATGTCCATAGAGGCCGAATCTGATTTGTTTGGAAGAATGATTGGAAGAATTGCTTTGATATCATCACCAAACCAATCGCTTTTTAATAAAGCTTCTCTTGAAATCATTCTTGACACATTTCCTCTAAGGGTGTTGATTTCACCATTGTGACACATGTATCTAAAGGGTTGAGCCAAATCCCAGGTTGGAAAAGTATTGGTCGAAAAGCGTTGGTGTACCAATGCCAGTCGTGTCACGAACAAAGGATTGCTAAGGTCTTTGTAATATAATTTGATATCTTCAGGGATGAGCAAACCTTTGTAGATAATGATTTTGGTGGAAAAACTAGGAAGATAAAAGAATTTGGATTCCGAAAGTTTAGAATTATAGATCTCTTGTTCCGCTTTCTTTCGTGCGATAAAGAGCTTTAAATTAAATTCGAAGTGGTCCTGGTTTTCTGTGATTTTACCTACAAAAATTTGTTTGGTAAATGGTTCCGTTTGTCGGGCAATTGATCCTAATACAGATGGATCTACAGGCAAAGTACGCCAACCCAGTACTTTAAGTCCTTGATCACTGAGGTGTTTTTCAAAAACATTTTCACAATAGGATCTCTGGTTAGATTTGCGAGGTAGAAAAACATTTCCAACAGCATACTGACCAAAATCTGGGATTGAGAAAGTGCATTCTTTTTGAAATAACTCGTGAGGAATATCCATTAGAATACCAGCACCATCCCCTGTTTTGCCATCTGCACTAACAGCACCTCTATGCTCTAAACGTTCTAAAATTTGAAGGGCCTTGTGTATGATATCGTTAGACTTCTTTCCTTCAAGACTGCAAATAAATCCGGCACCACAGTTGTCGTGTTCGAATTCTGGCAAGTACATACCTTGTTGCTTCAACATAAATCAGTTATTTGGTTAAGAGTTAATTTAATGAGAACGAACATCTAATATAAGGACAAATAAAAAACAAATTATAAAAGCTTGATTATAATTGTGAGATGTGTAATTAATCGCTTTTAAAAATATCTTTAAAGCGATTTAGAGGCTTTTTTTTAAGAAATTAACAATAGTATTTTGCAATCAATAACCAATTCTAAAAATATCTAACAATTTAAAATTTATAAATATTGGTGTACGTAAATTAAGGATACGATCAATGAAAAATTCACATTTTTAAGGCTTTTATATTTAATACCCCTAAATTTTAAGGGTAAAATATTGTTAATACTATAAAAATTCATTGTAATCCCCTTTAATATTAGGGATGTAGACCATAATACTATAGTTTTGTGTTGTAATTCAAACAAATAACCAAAAAATTAAATTATGAAAAAGATTTTTACATTATTATTAGCTTCCTTTACAGCCATCGCGGTTGCACAGGAAGATGCACCTGCACTTTCAATTTCAGGAACTGTTGATGCTTACTTCCAAACCAACCTTTCAGCTCCTGATGATGCAGGACAATCGTTTGGGACCTCTTTTGCTGACGAAACTGGCTTCGCCCTAGGGATGGCCAATTTGGTTGCTGCTTATGATATGGGCTCCACAGGTGTAGTTGCTGATGTTGTTTTTGGCCCTAGAGGAGATGCTGCAGTTGGCGGATACAACTTAAACCAGTTGTATGCCTACTGGAATGTTAATGAGACTACCACTTTAACCATGGGACGTTGGAATACTTACCTAGGTTATGAGGTCATTTCTCCAGCTGGTAATTTCAACTACAGTACCTCATACATGTTTTCTAATGGACCTTTCTCTATGGTGGGTTTAAAAGCTGATTTTGCCCTTAGCGATGACTTTAGCTTAATGCTTGCTGTGATGAACCCAACGGATGTTAATAACAACACCATTGGCGGGTATTCTTTAGGTGCCCAGTTAGGCTATAAAGGACAATATTTAAATCTTTATGCAGATGATGATGAAGTCTTAGGATTCGAAATTGATTATACAGGTGGATTTGATCTTTCAGATGATGTATTCTTAGGAATCAATGCTGCCTACCAAACTATGGAAGATGCTGGATTTTACGGTGTAGCTTTATATCCGCAGTATACTGTTTCCGATAGCTTTGCGTTGGGGTTGAGAGGTGAACTTTTTGGATATCACGATGACACTGATGATGACTTACCTAGCGTTTTCGCAACTACGATCACAGGAAGTTATTCAGTTGAAAATCTAACCATTAAGCCAGAAATTAGAATGGATGCTTGGAGTGAGTCAGAGCCATACTTAGACAACGATGGCTTAGCGTCTGACTCTTTATCAGCCTTCGCTTTAGCAGTGATCTACGCTTTCTAAAAAAAACATTAATAACATTTTGTTTGTGATTAGAAAAAGCTCGAAAGATGTCATGTCTTTTGAGCTTTTTTTTATGCTTTAAACTAAGCTCAGATTGTCTTGAGTATTGCGATCTTTCGAAACAGTTTGATCTGTTCATAATATATCCCAGATTATTTATTTAAATAAGAAGAATTTGAAATTTGTAAGAGCACTTCCTACTTACCAAGATTTGAGAGACAGAGGTTAGAAATACTGTCAAGGATGATTGACACATTGCTCACAACCAGCCAAGGCTTTTTAAAATTAAGTATCAAGAATTTAGGCAGAATTACGACTGGCGTTAATGATTCCGTAAAGGGTGCGGGTTACAATCTTTTCAAACACCTCAATCTGCTCTTTGTCAGGGCTTTTTTGCTTTTGGAAGGCCTGTAGTTTTCTAAGTGCATATTGCTGAATGGTAACCAATGGCAATACAATGGACTCTCTAACATCAATAGAGGCTTTACCACTGGGTTCATTTTCCATTAATGTTTTGTAACCAGTAATTTTTAAAAGCAATGCATGGGTCAACTTGAATTCCTCGTATATAATGGTCCAAAAGGCACCAAACTCTTCGTCCTCTGCCATGTATTTTGTCAAAGGGAAAAAGGATTTACTAAGAGACATCATACTGTTTTCCAACAGTGTTTTGAAAAAACTTGAGTTGTTGTAAAGCGCAATCACTTTATCCAGCTCGCCACGAGACTCAAAGGCCTGTATGGCAGTACCCACACCAAAGAAACCAGGAACATTTTGTTTGAGCTGACTCCAAGAACCTACAAAAGGGATGGCTCTTAAATCTGAAAAAATCAATGTATCCGATTTAGAACGCTTGGAAGGTCGGCTTCCAATATTGGCTTTGCCATAGTACTTAAGGGTACTGATGCGTTCTAAGTAGGGAATGAATTTTGGGTGGCGCTTAAAATCTTGGTAAGCTTGGTAACTCAGTGTTGCCAGAGTATTCATGGTTTCACGGTCTGAATCTGAAAAGCCTTTATTGTCTTCCGATTGCAATTTATTGGAAAGCCCAGAGCTGATCAACTGCTCTAAATTGTATTTTGATGATTCTGGGGTTCCAAAATTAGAACTAATGGTCTGACCTTGAATTGTAAGTTGAACTTCTCTGTCTTGAATTGTAGGACCGAGCGAAGCATAAAACTGATGGGTTTTCCCACCGCCACGTGCTGGAGGACCGCCACGGCCATCAAAAAACACGACGTCAATATTGTATTGATTGGAGATCGCTGTCAAAGCTTCTTTCGCTTTAAATATGGCCCAATTGGCCATGAAATAACCACCGTCTTTGGTACCATCTGAAAACCCAAGCATAATGGTTTGCTTGTTTCCTCTTGATTTCAAATGTGACTTATAGGCTTTATTGGTGTAGAGTTGCTCCATTACTTTAGGCGCATTTTCTAAATCGGTCACTGTCTCAAACAATGGAACAATATCAATGGTAAGCGCATCACTGAAGGCCACTAATTTTAACATCGCATAGAGCTGCATGACGTTAAGTGCGGTCTGGTTGTTACTAATGATATAGCGATTGGCCCCCAAAGCACCATTTTTGGATTGAATGGTTTTTACAACCTGAATCGTTTTTAAAGTGTTGTAAACCAATTCATCTTTAAAAATAGAAATATCAAGCGTTCCGTCTAAATCCGAAATAACTTCAATTTGTTCCGCCTCATCGAGTTCATTGTAATTATTTGGGAAAATTCCGTTAGACTGCGCGATACATGCCTGTACAATGCCAGAAAAAACAGTGTGGTGAATCCGACTGTCCTGACGCACATCTAGGGTTGCAAAATGAGAACCAAAAAGCTGAGTTTTATTGATTAAACTAGTGATGTCGTTCATATATAAGGCATGGTGCTCCTTGGTAACTATTTTCTTTATTTCTTTTAACTCATCGACAAAAAAGTCAAAATCAAAGCGATCCGGATTTGACAAAGCATCACCGATTGTTTTGATAAGGGCACCTAATCGGTCTTCAACGCCTCTAAAAGTTAACTTACGTTTTAATTTTTTTAAGTCTGATACATACTTCTTTAGCAAAGTCTTTTTGAGCAGAGCAGCGACTTTTAGAGTCGTCTCTGGAAGCACAAACGGATTTCCGTCCCTATCGCCTCCAGGCCAAAATCCAATATTGATGATTTCATTTTTTAGGCCCTTGTTGTCATAAATATTTTGTTGAATATAATCAAAGATAGATCCAAAAGAATCGTAGAAAACGTGCTCTAAATACCATATGAGATTTACAGCTTCATCATAAGGCGTTGGTTTTACATGCTTAAAAAATGGGGTTTTACCAAGTTGTGCTAACAAGTTGTTGATGCGATCCATATCGCTGTCTCTGACGGCTTCCGTCAAATCGGTAATGATTCCTAAAACCGAACCTGGGTAAAACTGAGTGGGATGGGCTGTTAATACAATTCGGACTTTAAATTCATTTAAATATGCCTTTAGTGCATCAATTTTATTTTCAGAAAAAGCCTTTTCTTTTAAACTTCGAAGGGTTCCAATACCATCCATATTATTTATGACCGGAAAGGCAGCATCTTCAATCGCATCAAAAAGTACCACCTGGCGTTCAATATATTGAATGAACCTAAATAAAAGCTTGATTTGACTTTTCTTTGTACGTCTTGCCTGGTACTTCTGAAAGAAAGTTTCAACAATTGCAGTAGGATTTTCTCCAGCCGCATAGCCCTTTTCGCAGGTCTCACGAAACAATGGCAACAAAACCCCTGTTTTGGTAATTTGGTCAAAAGGCAATGTCATAAAGATACTGTTGTAGATTTTAAATTTCGACAGTACATTTTGTTTAAAGCGCTCTAACTTCGGTTTTACAGCCATATTTTGTTTTCTTTTGCACCGCAAATATAAGAAAGCTCTCTTCTTTATTAAGAATCTACAGTATAATTTGTTAATTTCTCAGGATTATGAACATATTGTGATTATTTTTTAAAGAATTTATTTTTTTGCTGAGAATTCAATGGTAAATAAAAATTATTATCTTTAAAGCCATAATAAAAAACCCTTGCAAAAATGTCAAATCCCAAATTTTTTGAATCGCTTTCACTCCCTGTTATTGCAGCACCAATGTTTTTAATCTCTGGCCCTAAATTGGTGATCGAATGTTGTAAAAATGGCATTATTGGTACTTTTCCTGCACTCAACCAAAGGACTACAGAAGGCTTTGAACAATGGATTATTGAAATCAAAACTGCATTAAAAGAATTTGAAAGTGAAACTGGGAAAAAAGCTGCGCCATTTGGAGTCAACTTAATTGTACATCAAACTAACCCAAGAGTCCAGGCCGATTTGGCAATTTGCATCAAACATCAAGTACCGCTCATCATTACCTCTCTAGGCGCCGTACCACAACTTGTTGGAGCCGTTCATAGTTACGGGGGAATGGTATTTCATGATGTCATAAAAAAAAGACATGCAGAAAAAGCAGCTGAAGCCGGTGTCGATGGTCTTATTTTAGTCTGTGCAGGTGCAGGGGGACACGCAGGGACACTCAACCCTATGCCGTTTGTTGCTGAAATTAAAAAGTTTTTCAAAAAAACAATACTATTGTCAGGATGTATCAGTAATGGTCGTGATGTGGCCTCTGCACTTCAAATGGGTGCAGACCTTGCCTACATGGGTACTCGCTTTATCAATACCAAAGAGAGCAAAGCACCCGAAGATTACAGAAAAATGATCATTGAGTCTGGCGCGAATGATATTGTATATACCGCCGCTATTTCTGGAGTTTCTGCCAATTTTCTTCGTCCGAGTTTAGAAGCCATGGGCATTACTGAAGAAATGCTGTCAAGGCCTAAAAAAATAGATTTTGGCAATGAACTCTCAGCCATGGAAAAAGAAGCCAAAGCCTGGAGCACCATTTGGTCTGCTGGACAAGGGGTTACAAACATCTCTGACAATCCTTCTGTTAAAGACTTGATAGATCTAATGAAAAAAGAGTTCAAAGCAGCTATTGAAGCGCAACAGGACTTGTTGGAAAAATATTAAAGGATTAGCCTCTCAATATCACAACCGATATTCCTATAAAAAACCCAATCTGAAGGCGTTTTAAAAGCAACTGTCTTTGCGGAGATTTCAAAAATAGTTTCGAGAAATAACTCGACAGAAAGACATAGCAACTAAAGACTGAAAATGAGGTCAGGATGAATAGAAATCCTAAAGTATAGAATTGCTTGTATAATGCCATAGTTTCGCTGAACAAAAAAGCAGGAAAAAAGGCTAAAAAAAAGATAGAAACTTTGGGATTGAGAACATTCATTACAAAGCCTTGCTTGAACAGTTCATAAAATCCATTGGATTTAACTTTTTTGTAATCTTTATTGAAATTCACATCAGATTTATAAACTCTAATGGCTAAGAAAAGCATATAAGCTGCACCAAATAGCTTTAAAATAAAATACAAACTTTCGTTCGATTGAATGAATGCCGAAAGTCCAAAGGCAACTAGGCTTGTATGAATTAAGCAGCCCGTCATTAGGCCCATAACAACAGCCATCCCCGTTTTTTTACCGTGTGTAGCGCTTTGTATCAAAACAAAAATATTATCAGGGCCTGGGGAAAAGGCCAGAACTGCAGTTGCCAAAATAAAAGATATTAAAATTTGGAAGTCCAAAATTAGCTTGTATTATCGATTTATAAGAGCTTTATTGATGCGTTTTACAAGACTGGGGCCTTCGTATACGAAGCCCGTATAAATTTGCACCAAGTCGGCGCCAGCCTGTATTTTTTCAAGGGCGTCTTCGGCAGAATGGATGCCACCAACTCCAATAATAGCAAATGCATTTTTACTGTTTTTGGAAAGGTAGCGAATGACTTCAGTGCTTTTGGATTTAATGGGCTGACCACTCAACCCACCATTGCCGATGCTTTCCACAATGGCCTTGGGCGTTTGAAGACCGGCTCTAGAAACAGAAGTATTACAGGCAATCACCCCCGCAATTTCTGTCTTAGCAATCAAACCGATAATCTCATCCAATTGCAACTGATTTAAATCAGGCGCAATCTTTAAAAGAATGGGTTTTTGAACTTCAAATTCAGCATTCAAACGCTTCATTTCGCAAATGAGTTCCTCTAAATAATCTTTATCTGTGAGTTTGGCATGACTGCCAACATTGGGGCAACTCACATTCAATACAAAATAATCCACATAAGAATGTAAGGCTTTAAAGCACTGCGCGTAATCAGCTGTGTAATGTACTGGTGAGGTCTGGGTGTTTTTCCCAATATTCCCACCAATAATGACCCTATTTTTGTTTTGTTTCAAATTGGAGATCAAGGCTTCAAGACCAGCATTATTAAATCCCATACGGTTGATCAATCCCGCATCTGCCTTTAATCTAAAAAGGCGCTTTTTTGGATTGCCATCTTGCGCTTTTGGAGTGACGGTGCCAATTTCTATGAATCCAAACCCAAAATTAGCCAATTCATTGTAAAGCACTGCATTTTTATCAAAGCCCGCTGCCAGTCCAACAGGGTTGTTAAATTTAAGCCCAAACAACTCGCGTTCAAGTTTTGGGTGATTGATTTGAAAAAAAGCGCGAGCAATTCGTGTGCTGAAAGGAATTTTAAAGATTAATTTTAGAACTCCGAATGTAAAATAATGCACGGCTTCTGGATCGAACTTAAAGAGAATGGAACGAATAATTTGCTTGTACATGGACCGGTATTGGACTACAAAAATACATTAAATTGTTACACAAAGAAAGAACTCCAACACTTGCCACTTTGAGAAGGGATGATTATTTTTGAAAAAAGACATTCAAATGCTCGACAAGCAACACATCCTCGAACGATTTTTAAGCTACGTAAAAGTTGACACCGAAAGTGACCCAAATTCCGATACAACGCCTAGTACGGATAAACAGTGGAAACTGGCCAATAAACTCGCCAAAGAACTTGAAGCCATTGGGC
>CAJWDI010000017.1:0-29193 GCA_913031185.1 uncultured Flavobacteriaceae bacterium
TTAAGAAAGTGACTCCATAATTTTGTTTGCAAAAAGTTTTAATTTGTGTTAGAGATCCGGGCTCTTGTTGTCCAAACTGATTGCAGGGGACTCCAATGACCATAAGATCTTTTTTGTACGTATCATAGAGGCGTTGTAAACCTTCATATTGGCCTGTAAAGCCACATTCAGAGGCCACATTCACAAAAAGAATGTATTTTCCTTTGTAGTGTGATAAGTCAATGTGAGATCCATCTACATTTTTAATTTTAATGTCATGTAGGGTCATTTTATTTGAATGTTGAGGGTTGATTGATGAAATGCCCAAAAAAAATAAAAAAGAAGTAATGGTTTTCGAGACGATCATAGTTATACTTTTAGAGAGACAATACCACAATCCAATTTGAACACTTGACCGGATATTGATTTTGAGTTATCTGAAATTAAATATACTGCCATAGTAGCGACTTCGCTTGGTGCTAAAAACTTTTTTAATGGATGTCTTTGGATGGTGTTCTCTACCATTCTTTCATTTCTGAGTAGTTTTGCAGCTAAATCAGTTTGTGTAATTGTTGGGGCAATGGCATTGACCCTGATGTTAGGCGCTAAGTCGGCAGCAACAGATTTGGTTAAACCTTCAACGGCTGATTTTGCGGTTGCAACACTGGCATGAAATGGCATACCTAAAGTGGTTGCCACAGTGCTAAAGAGCACAATTGATCCAGAGTCACTTTGTGACAGGGCAGGGGTGTACGTTTGTATGGCCTTGACAGCCCCAATGACATTGATTTCAAAATCACTTTTAAAATCTTCTAAACTCAGTCTTTTGAAGGGTTTTAGATTGATACTTCCTGGACAGTAAATCAATCCATCTGCTTGTTCAATTTCGGGGAGATCACTAGAAATGACATCACAATTATGATGTGTTAAATTCGCATGTGTATATTCTGGTACTGAACGACTGATGTTAATTACCTGATGCGTGGGTAGTAATGCATGAGCAATAGCTTTGCCAATTCCACGACTCCCCCCAATGATGATGATTTTTTTCATGACGTCAAGGGTCTTCCTTTAAGGCGTTTTTCAATTTTTTGTTTGATCAATGTGAGCTCTTTCATCAAATCCATCAATGACTGGTCTTTATTTGTCTTATACAATTCATTAATTCCCAATATGATGGATTTGACCTCACGAGAGGCTTCAATGCGTTCGCTTGTATTTTTGAATTTTAGTTTTTTCTCTAAAAACTCTTGGCCTTTTTTTACAGCTGTCATAAATTTATTTTAAATAATTATTGAACTCAGTAACTTTTACTGGGCTGTTAAACGCACCACTGTAAAACGAAGTTACAGTTGCAGAAGATTCATCTTTAATCCCCCTCGAGGACACACAAAGATGTTTGGCATCAATAATGACAGCAACATCTTCCGTTCCTAAAATAGATTTTAATTCTTCTCCGATTTGATTGGTTAAACGTTCTTGGACTTGAGGTCTTTTGGCGTAGTACTGTACAATTCTGTTTAATTTTGAAAGCCCTATAACTTTCCCGGATGAAATATAGGCAATATGCGCTTTTCCAATGATGGGAACAAAATGGTGTTCACAGTTTGAGTAAAACGTAATATTTTTTTCAACCAACATTTGATTATAATGGTATTTATTATCAAACAATGCGATTTTAGGTTTGTTCTTAGGATTGAGTCCAGAAAAAATTTCATCAATGTACATTTTAGCGACTCTATCTGGAGTACCTTTCAAAGAATCATCAGTTAGATCTAAGCCCATAACATCCATAATTTCTTCAAAAAGTATAGATATTTTATTTTTCTTTTCTGCATCACTAATTGTGAATGCATCCTTTTTTAAGGGTGTATCTAGTCCTGTGTAAAGGTGATCATCTCCTATTTCATGATGAGAAAATCCATTGATTCGTCTTGATTTCTGTTTTGTAATATTAGTAGCCATAAACTGATTAGCGTTTTGATATTTTGTTATTTGAAATTGATTTTTGACGTGAGCATTTGAAGCGTCCCGATTCAAAAGTTCTTAATTTCTGATGTTTTGTTTTGCGTCCTTGAACCCTTTCTCTCCAAAGTCTAAAGCTGCTGGGTGCCATATGTTTGCGCATTAGTGAGATGACTTGTCGTTCGGACAAACCAAATTGAAACTTGATGGCCTCAAAAGTGGTGCGATCTTCCCATGCCATTTCAATGATTCTATCAATTTCTATTGCGCTGAGGGTCATAACTAGGGGAGGATATATTGTTGATCAAACTTTAATTTTTCTCTCATTAATCCTTGAAAAAAACGTTTATTTTCTTTGAAAGTTTTCGAGTTTTCAAAGTGGATGAACCGCCCTTGGGCATGAATACTGGTAAAGTCTGTTTTGTAAAAAACCAACTGGTAAAATGGAATGGCCCATGTAAAATTTTTTAAACCTTTGTTAATGCGAATCAAAATGCCTTTTTTTCGCAACTCGATGTTGGCATAATTTAAATCCGATATGACATTTGTGATAAAATTCAAATTTGGGCTCAACTGCTTAACAATCATTCTTTTAGAGCCTATACCACCTCGTTTAATAGATTCCCAAAAAGAATATGGTTTTCCCACAAATTCTTCTAGCATTTGTTTGTGATCTCTATTGAAGTAAGTGGTGTTTAAGACCAAGGTTAAATTGATTTAAGTCAAACATAGCGAATGTCTTCACATTTACAACCAGAATTAAAAAAACATTAACATTTTTAGTCTTTCTTTAACAGCGTAAGCAGTGTAGTTGGTTATCTTAAATTTTCAATGAAAGTTGCTGATGTTTCGATCAAAAATTTCTTTTTCTCCGGGTTCATTTTTTCAAAAGAACTCACCAACATTCTCATTCTTGGATTTTTTTTAAAAAATGCTTTGTGGTTGTTTATAAAATTCCAAAATAGAGCGTCCCAAATTGAACACCAATCCCCCTTTTTATAATCGCTCATTTTTAAAATGTAACTGCTGCCACTTATGTAGGGTTTTGTAGACATGAGACCTCCATCTGCAAATTGACTCATGCCGTATACATTGGGGACCATGACCCAATCGTAACTATCAATTGAAAGCTCCATAAACCAGCGGTAAACTTCATCGGGATCAATTTCACACAACAGCATCAAATTACCAACAATCATCAATCTTTCAATGTGGTGTATGTATCCGGTTTTTGTGATTTTCTTTATTGAATCGTCAAAAGGCTCTAATCCTGTAGTCCCATTGTAAAAAGCAGTTGGCATTTTCCTACTAAAATTCCAAAAATTCTTAGTACGTTCTTCCGTACCCTTTGCAATATAAATACCCCTTATAAATTCTCTCCAGCCAATGATTTGCCGAATGAATCCCTCTGTTGAATTGATTGGAATATTGTGTTTTTTTGCATAGTTTACTGTAGTTTTAACCACATAATTAGGGTCTAGCAAACCAACATTCATAAGTGGAGACAATAGACTGTGGTGCAGTTCAGTTTCATTTTTAAGCACAGCATCTTCAAACGGCCCAAATTCTTCAAATCTTGTTTTTAAAAATGCTTTAAACCATTTTTTTGAAGATTCAAAATCATGCGGGTAATTTGGTTTTATTGGCAATTCACCACAATTGTTGCTGAAATTCTTTTCTACGTAGATCAACGCTTCCTCAAAATAAGTACTTTCTTCAGGGCGCTTTATTTTTGGTGTTTGCTTTCCTTTTGGGTATTTTTCTCTGTTGTATTTGTCATAAGTCCATTCTCCTCCTTCTGGGGAACCATTCTGCATCAAAAGATTCATTTGCTGACGTTGGTTCTTATAAAAAGCAGTTTGGAAGAATTTTTTCTTATCTGTTCTAAAAAATGGATTCAAATCTGCTTTTTCAAGCAGAAACAAGGGATTATTAAAAATCGCAAGCTCAATATTTTTTTTGCTGCAAGCAGATTTAATCCGCTTTTGAAGCCAATTGTCATTGGGATCATATATGTTGATTTTTTGGATATCACCGCTTAAGTTTTTTATCAGTATTCTAACATCGCTATCCGTTTGAGTTGAATCAATATACTCAGTATTATATTGTGCTTTTAGAAAGTTTTCATAAGATTTCATACTCATTCTATGAAACAGAATTTTTTGCTTATGAAAATTAAAATGTTTAAAAAACAGATATTCCTCAATCAACATGACTTTTTTTGAAGCTTGGAGTAGCTCTGAATTTTCAAAAAGTTGGTTGGGAAAGATTAGTGTAAGTTCCATAGTCGTTCTTATTTAAGCCAATGGTTTCTAAAACGTTTGTCGTTATCATACATTTCTGCTTGTCTTTTAAGGTCAAAGATGCGATCTCTAGGATCGTTACCAACCCCTGAAACGTACATCCAATTGCCATAATTGCTATGTACATCATAGTCCAACAACATACTTTCAAAATAGGCTGCTCCGATACGCCAGTCAAGTTTTAGCGTTTTTGCGAAATAAGAAGCGACATTTTGCCGTCCACGGTTGCTCATCCATCCTGTATTTTTCAATTCAATCATGTTCGCATTAACAAAATCATCCGCTGTTCTCCCGTCTGTCCATTCCTTTATAAATTTTGAATTTTTAGACCAATCATAAACGGTGTTTAGAATTCCCTTAAGTTTAAAAATGGCATTGCCATTTTTTAAAGAAGTGTATTTAAAAAAATCACGCCAAATCAATTCGAAAATTAACCAATAAGTAGATTGATTGGCGTAAAATTGCTCTTCAAACGCCTTGACTTCCCAATAAATTTGTCTGGCAGATAAACTCCCATTTGCCAGCCATGGTGAAAATTTAGAACTGTAATTTTTACCTAAAAGACCATTTCGTGTTTTTTTATAAACACCAAGTGATTGCGTTTTGAAAAAATAATGGTCCAAGCGTTGCTCGGCTGCTTTGGATCCGCCATTAAATGGGAATGCAGTCCGCGAATCTATTTCGAAATCCTCAAATCCCAATTGCTCCAATGTTGGCAATTTAAAATCCGTTTCAACTTTAGAGGTCACCTCTTGAGGCTGCATAGAAACCAATGGTCTAACCAAAGCTTTTTTTTCTAGTTGTTTTCTAAACTGTGTAAAAACCTTAGGAGTCTCACTGTAATGAAATGTTAGATCATCAGGGTGAAATAAAAATTGATCATAATATTCGTGAACGCTTACATTGGCTGGCAAAATCTTCTTTAGAGAATCAATTTTTTTGACTTCCTCATCGGTCCACTCCTTTTGGTGATAGACTGCTTTCACATCATATATTTTGACCAATTCACGCATTTGTTTTTCAACAGCAGTATTAAAAACCAATAGGCTTATGTTTAGCGCATCAAGTTCTGATTTTAAATCGTTAAGTGTTTGAAGTAGAAATTTAGCTCTGAATTTTTCAGTTTTTTTAAAACCAAATTGAGTTTCGTTGAACCTCTCGGGAGTTAAAAAATAAACCCCTATGACTCGTCTTGAAGCTTTCATAGCAGCACTGAGCACAAAGTTGTCTCTTGCTCTTAAATTGTCTGTGAACCAGACGATGGATGTGCTTTGTTTTTGCTGCATTTTTTACTACAATATTTTACAAACTCCCAATCTCTTTCCCATTTTTTTCTCCATGAAAATGGGCGGTGACAAACCACGCAAATTTTGACAGGGAGATGAGGTTTTTTCAAAATGTCAAATTTTAGAATTCAAGTCTTTTTTTGGACGTTGGTATTGCAATCGGGCTTTAAGTTTGGGCAGCGTATATCCGTCCAAACCATTGATGGCTACAATATTTCCTTTAGAGAGATTGATAAATCCGTCACCTTCTAGCAAATCTTCGCGAATGAATAAATCTTTGATTTCTCCAATGAGTTGGATGCAATTATTACGCTTGATAAGATATTCTTCACAATAAGTGAGCGCAATCTGAATGGGCGCATCTTTGACAAAAGGGGCGTGCCAACCATTTTTATATTCTTCTTCTAATTGAGTGAGCTCAAATTCCGAAATTTCCTTGCTGTATTTTGCCGAAGTGTGATGGGCATCTTTGATAATTGGTGCATGGATGTGATTGATGGTAAATTGTCCGGTTTCTTTGATGTTTTCATAAGTGTTTCTTGGAACATCTGTTACCGGCCTAAAAACCACACCCAGCAGTGGCGGATTGGATCCTAGGTGTGTTACAGAACTAAAGACTGCAACATTTGAGGTGCCGGCATTGGACTTGGTCCCAATTAAATTAGCAGATTTAAATCCTGAACAGCTATTTATTAAATTTATTCTGAAGACATGATCGAGTTTATCAAAATCATTGCGTTTTAAATGTATCATTTGTAGTCTTGAAATTGGTTAATTCTAACCGCATTGGCTTTGAGGTCAAACATTAAATTGTAAAGGCCAAAAAAGGTTCTGTTCATGTAGATGAAGTGTTTTGACCCACGTGTGTTGTTAAGTTTCTTGAGCTCAGTATTTTGACTGTAACGTTCTGCAATATCTCCAATTTTACCAAAAAACTCTGGATCTGAAAAATCAAACACTTTGCTTTGAAAAGGCAATGTAAAAACACTCAGCAGTTCATGAAACATCTCCTTAAAAAAACTAGTTTCCTCGTGAGAATCTACAGCTGTTAAAATTTCTAACTCATAGAGTTTTTCAGTGAATAATTTTGGGTTGTCCATTATTGATTTATCAGCCAATTCAAAATAGGGAATGTAAAAATCGTTTGGAATCGTTTTCATGCAACCAAAATCCAAAGCAATAAGCTGAGCTTCATCGTTGATTAGAAAGTTTCCAGGGTGTGGGTCTGCATGAACTTTACGCAAATTGTGAATTTGGTGCATGTAAAAGTCCCAAAGCGCCTGACCCAACTGATTTGACTTTTTTGAATCTTTATTTTTTTTTGCAAATTCAGACAAATGAACCCCATTCATGAAATCCATTGTAAGGATTCTATTAGAGGACAGATGTGCATAATATTTAGGAAATAAAATATTTGGAATGTGCGCACAAGCCTTGGCGATTTCTTGGCTTTGCTCAATTTCTAGGCAGTAATCTGTTTCTTCAGTTAGTTTGTCTTCTACTTCTTTAAAATACTTTTCAGCGCCTTTAGGTTTGATGTTGAACATCCTTAAAGCGATAGGTTTTACAAGTGCCAAATCTGATTTAATACTGTCTGCCACACCAGGATATTGTATTTTAACAGCCAACGCCTTACCGTTTTTTTTTGCTTTGTGAACTTGGCCAATGCTCGCAGCATTGACAGAATTGGCATCAAACTCGTCAAAAATAATTTCTGGCGCTTTACCAAAATATTTTTTGAAAGTTTTTACAACCAAGGGCGAGGAGAGTGGCGGCACAGAAAATTGAGCAAGAGAAAATTTTTCAACATAAGCACGTGGAAGAAGGTTTTTTTCCATGCTCAACATTTGAGCAACTTTCAAAGCACTGCCTTTGAGCTGTTTAAGGCCACCATAAATATCCTCCGCATTGTTTTTATTCAGGTTTTCCTTGGCAATTTCTTTTGTTTTACTGATTTTTTCCCCATAATATTTGATGTAGTTCACACCAACTTTTGCACCAGTAGAGACCAATTTAGAAGCACGTTGTAGTTTTGAGGTCGGAATTCTGTCGATAGATTTCATTAACGCATACTGATTTTTTCTTTAAACAAGAATTTACCAAAATCAACAACACTCTTTAGAGGTTTGGTATTTGCCAATTCGAAACTCGCAGCGATAGATTTTTCGATAAAAAGATCTGTTTTTTCAAAATCTGCTGAATCGTCGTCCAACCAAAACTTAAGGGTCACCAGCATTTGAATCCAGTATGATTCATTGACCACACTATCTTTGATGTCATCTATTCGCTTATTTTTGATATCAATTACTCCTAAATCCAGCTCATCAATGAAGTTTAAGAACTTTTGTCGAAGTGTTTTAAGTTTTTTCATTTGATTGAGCCCGCCCATTTCCATCTGAAGAGATTTGGAAACATAGCTGCGATTGGCGGTTAAATTGCCAAAAAATGTGAAATAAAAACTCAGCAATTGATTCATTGCGTCATAATCCTTGTATTCTTTGCTTTTTTCAAGTGTTTTCATTGTTTTTTCAAAAAACAACTCGTAAATGGCAGCTTCTAAGGCTTCAAAAGAACCGAAAAAGCGGTAAAATTCAGATTCTTCAAAATGGTTCATTTTTGCAAATGAATAGACGCTTTGGGGAACTTCATTGTGATCCAGTACCGCGTCCATGTATAAAGCGACAAGATTTTCTTTATTAATTTTAGTTTTTTTAGCCATAGTGTCTGTTGTTTATACAAAAATAAAACTTGTCTTAGATATAATTTCAATAATTAAACAAACATTAACATTTCATCTTTTTCTCCTTTGTTTTGATATTTTTTCTAATTTTAAAGTCTCAAATCAAATGAAATGCTTAGCAAGGTTTATGGCAGTGCCGTTTTTGGCATCGACGCTTTCATCATCACAGTTGAAGTCAACGTAGACAACGGTATTGGATACCATTTGGTAGGTTTACCTGATAATGCAGTCAAAGAAAGCAACTTTCGAATTGCAGCGGCCCTTCAAAATAATGGCTATAAAATTCCAGGGAAAAATATCATCATAAACATGTCACCTGCCGACATGCGAAAAGAAGGATCTGCTTACGATCTGACTTTGGCTTTGGGGATTTTAGCCGCCTCAGAAAAAATAAATGCACCCAAACTCGAGCAATATATTGTTATGGGGGAACTGTCGTTAGACGGTAGTTTAAAGCCTATAAAAGGGGTGTTGCCAATCGCAATAAATGCATCAGAAGCAGGTTTTTCAGGGTTTATACTACCTAAAGCAAATGCAAAAGAAGCGGCCATTGTAAAAGATTTAAATGTTTTCGCTGCAGCACATATTTCAGAAGTCATCAACTTCTTCAATAAAAATATTCCGCTTGAAAAAACTGAGTTTGATATTCATGCAGAATTTAGGAAATCTTTCAATCTGCCTGAATTTGATTTTGCAGACGTAAAAGGACAGGAGAGTGTCAAGCGCTGTATGGAAATTGCAGCGGCAGGTGGGCATAATATTATTTTGATTGGACCTCCAGGCTCTGGCAAAACCATGTTGGCCAAAAGATTACCTTCAATATTACCGCCAATGACTCTGCAGGAGGCTTTAGAGACAACCAAAATACATTCTGTTGTAGGAAGACTGCGACAAAGTGCTGGGCTTTTGACGGCGCGCCCTTTTCGTTCGCCTCATCACACCATCTCTGATGTCGCATTGGTAGGCGGGGGGCAGTATCCGCAACCTGGTGAAATATCCATGGCGCACAATGGGGTTTTATTTTTAGATGAACTCCCGGAGTTTAAGCGCTCTGCTCTCGAAGTCATGCGCCAACCTTTAGAAGATTTAG
This sequence comes from uncultured Flavobacteriaceae bacterium, assembly GCA_913031185.1. GTDB lineage: Bacteria > Bacteroidota > Bacteroidia > Flavobacteriales > Flavobacteriaceae > UBA3537. The sequence goes on from CAJWDI010000017.1 coordinate 9,364, forward strand.
AAGTCACCATTTCCAGAGCGCGATTCACAGTCACTTATCCCAGTAGTTTTATGTTGGTGGCCAGTATGAATCCCAGTCCGAGTGGTTATTTTTATGATCCAAACTCTGCTATTTCTTCCTCAAAAGGAGAGATTCAGCGCTATATGGGGAAAATATCCGGACCGCTTTTAGACCGTATTGATATTCATGTGGAGGTCACACCGGTCCCCTTTGATAAATTAACACAAAAAAGAAGTGGTGAGTCATCATTAATCATAAGAGAACGCGTTACAAAAGCAAGAGCACTTCAAACCAAACGTTTTGATGGGGTGGATACAGTCCATTACAATGCGCAAATGCAATCCAAGCATCTGCGTGAGTTTTGTGTTCTTGAAGAGGCCTCTATGGCGCTTCTAAAGACCGCTATGGAACGATTGAATCTTTCTGCGAGGGCTTTTGACCGAATTTTAAAAGTTGCAAGAACCATTGCCGATTTAGAAATCTCAGAATATATCCAGAGCGAACATATCAGCGAGGCCATACAGTACAGAAGTTTAGACAGAGAAGGGTGGATGCAATAAAAAAAGGCTTTCGAGTTATCAAAAGCCTTTTTTAAATTCAAATAAAGAATTTTTAGAATTAGAAGGTGTATCCAACTCCAACTTGAAAAACACTATTTTTAGCGTCAATATCTTCGTAAGCATCTGTTAACCCAATGTTGTATCTCAAATTAAAATTTAAGCCCGAGTTGAGTTGGTAGCCTGCACCAATATTAAAAGCGAAATCATTTGATTTTGTAAAATCTTTCACGTCTTTAGTGGTTGATTCACTCTGTGAAACAAATAAAGCATTGGCGTTCACTTCAATATCAACTTCCGATTTTAATAAGAATCCAATCTGAGGACCCGCTTCAAGACTCAAGCCTTTAGCTACATAAAACTTCGCCATGATAGGGACTGTCAAGTAACTCAAATTGAATGTTGATTCGTAATTTACATTAGCTTCTTGAAACACAAGACTCCCATCTTGAGTACCTCCTTGTTTGGAGTACAGCAGTTCAGGTTGAATTGAAAATGTCTCTGAAACAGGGATCTCTGCATAGACTCCAAAATAGATAGCAGTTAATCCGCCATTATCTCCTCCAGAAGATGATACAAAGTTGAGCTCGGAAAGGTCAAAAGCATCAGCTGGATCAAAAAGAGGTTCATCACTATTTCCAATAGCAGCGAAATTAGCTCCTGCTTTAATTCCAAACGAAAAATCTTGGGCACTTGCAATAAATGCAGTCAAACTAAAGACAGTTAAAAATAATTTTTTCATAATAGATATAAGTTATACGGATATTTATTAGAAGTTGTACCCAACAGCAACCTGAAAAACACTGTTTTTAAAGCCGTCTGTATCTCCCTTTGGAATATCCGCCAAACCTAAATAATAGCGAATGTTGAAATTTAATCCAGAATTTAATTGGTAACCAGCACCTAAATTAAATCCATAATCAACTTTATTAGACTCGCGAATTAAATTGTTTGTTTCTGCAGCAAATTGACCAGACTCAAGGGTAATCCCACCGGCATCATATTTAGAATTTAAAAGAAAACCGATTTGAGGACCTGCTTCAAGGCTTAAGCCTTCAGAAAGATAAAATTTAGCTATAATTGGGATGTTCAAGTAGTCAAAGCGACCAGTAGTTTCATAGGCAATATCCTCAACACCACCACTCGTCAAGGGAACATCCTCAACAATACCATCTAGTGTAAATCCTTGACCAGAGTACAATACTTCTGGTTGAATCGAAAAGGTGTCTGAAACAGGGATTTCTACTGTTGCTCCAATAAGAAACGAAGTAAATCCGTCTAAATCTTTCCCATCATCTCCACCAATGGAAGCAAAGTTGGCCCCGGCTTTAACACCTAATGTAATGTCTTGGGCATTTGTAATAAATGTTGCTAAACTAAAAGCAACTAATAATAACTTTTTCATAATATGTAGGTTTTATTGAGTTTATAAATTTGATTGACAAAATTATATCAATTTAATGCTGGTGGGTTGTTTAAATTAAATTATGTAACAAGCGGGCATATTTATGTCATGAACGGGCTTTTTTATGCCATGAACGGGAAATTTTTAGTCGATTTTAAAATTGAAATATATAACAATATTATATTAAATTTTTACTTTATATAAATTTCGTAAAAAACTCAAAATGAGTAATTTAATTATATATTATAAGAAATATCTATTGCTATTTATTTTAATTATCCCAGCCATTTAAAGGCTTTTTTGAGAAGCTTCAATTTGTTTTTATAGGGCGCATAGCGCAATGGAATGTCAAGCCAATTGGCTTTGATTGTGATGCCTTTTTTGTGCGTAAAGGTTTCATAACCAAAATGCCCACGGTACGCACCAATGCCACTTTCTCCGACCCCACCAAAGGGCAATCTCGGGTTTCCGAAATGAATCATGGTGTCGTTGATTGCGCCACCTCCAAAGCTGTATTTTTGGATAAGAGAATTGCAAAACGCTTTATTTTTTGAAAAAATATAAAAACCCAACGGTTTTTCATAGGACTTCACAACAGACTCAATGTCTTTTTCAGTTTGGTAATCCAAAACAGGTAAAATTGGGCCAAATATTTCCCCTTCCATAAGTTTGGAATCCAATTTTGGATTGTCTACCAATGTTGGAGCCAAATAATTATCGTTGCTGTTGCTATTACCACCGACGAGGATCTCAGCATCCTCTAACATGGCTGTAAGGCGTTGTAAGTTTTTTGCATTTACAATTCGGGGATAATTTGGAGAGATTTCAGGATTTTCTCCATATGCTTCGAAAATTTCTGTTTTTAAATGTTGAACAAGGTCTGCTTTAATGCGATTGTTCGCCAAAATATAATCTGGTGCAATACAGGTTTGGCCTGCATTTAAAAATTTACCCCATACCAAGCGTTTGGCGGTTAATTTTATATCAGCTGATTCATCAACAATACAAGGGTTTTTACCACCCAGTTCAAGCGTTACAGGCGTTAAATGTACGGCTGCAGCCTTTGCTATAATTTTTCCAACAGCGACACTGCCTGTAAAAAAAATGTAATCCCATCGTTCTTTTAACAGTGTAGTGGTTTCTGAAACGCCTCCGAGCTCAACACAAAGGTGCGCATTATCAAAGATTTCTGATAAAATCGTTTTAATGATTACTGCGGTATGTGAGCTCACCTCACTTGGCTTCAAGACCACGGTGTTTCCTGCCGCAATGGCTGAAATGACTGGACTGATGGCCAGCTGAAATGGATAGTTCCAGGGCGCAATCACTAAAACAGTCCCATAGGGCTCACTGTAGATGTAGTCTTTTGAGGGAAAATTAAGTTTTGAGGCACGTACTTTTTTTGGTTTAGACCATTTTGAAAGATTATTGAGTACAATGTCTATTTCTGAAATTAGAATGCCAAATTCACTGATATAGGCTTCAAATTTCGGTTTTTTAAAATCTTTGTAGAGCGCTTGGTGTATGGCGTCTTCGTTGGTAATAATACTTTCTTTGAGGCGCTTAAGCTTACGCTTAATAAAACTAATATCACGTGTTTTACCGGTTTCAAAAAAGCTTTTATGTGACTGTATGAGTTGTTTCGGGTCTTTCATTGGGCTTTTATTTTAGAACATTTGTCCCATAAAACATCTGTTGGTGGACTTGCTTCTATTTTAATCATTTTTTTTGAAACAGGATGCGTAAATTCGATGCATTTTGCATGCAAATGAATCCCTCCGTTTTTATTGCTTCTGTCAAAACCATATTTTAAATCTCCTTTGATGGGCGAACCTATGTATGCCAATTGACTCCTAATTTGATGGGATCTCCCTGTTTCCAACACGACTTCCAAATGGGAATAGGTTTTTAATTGCTTAACTACTTCGTAGTGTAAAATCGCTTTTTTACTGTCTTTAATCTCTTTGGGGTAAGCTTTGGTTGTATTTGTTTTTGGATTTTTTTTCAACCAATGAATCAAAGTATCTTTAGATTTGATAGGTTTGTTTTTAACAATCGCCCAGTATATCTTATGAATGCACTTTTCTTTAAACAACAGATTCATTCGCTTTAAAGCTTTGGAGGTCTTTGCAAAAACAACGATGCCAGAAGTAGGACGGTCTAAGCGATGGGTGACACCTAAAAATACCGCCCCAGGTTTGTTGTATTTGTGTTTTATATGGGCCTTTAAGATTTCAGAAAGCGGCTTGTCTTTTGTTTTGTCTCCTTGAACAATGTCACCAATACGTTTATTGACAACAATCAGGTGATTATCTTCATAAAGTAGCTGTATGTTGGATGCATCTGTTACAATTCGTGACATGAATCAGTATTGTTCCTCATTATTTGGAAATTCAGAAGATTTTATATCCGATATGTACTGTCCAATGGCATTGGTCATAGACTCGAAGAGGCTCATATAACGCCTAAGGAATCGCGGGTTGAATTCATGGGTCATTCCAAGCATATCATGTAAAACGAGCACCTGGCCATCAACCCCACTACCAGCTCCTATACCAATGACAGGAATTTGGAGTTCGTCGGCTACTATTTTTGCCAACTTAGCCGGAATTTTTTCAAGCACAATTGCAAAACAGCCCAAACGTTCCAAGAGTTTTGCGTCCTTTAGAAGTTTTTCCGCCTCTTCCTCTTCTTTGGCACGAACCGTATAGGTGCCAAATTTGTATATGGACTGTGGAGTAAGCCCCAAGTGTCCCATTACAGGGATACCTGCATTTAGAATTTTTTTTATGGAATCTTTAATTTCCTTACCACCCTCTAACTTAACAGCATGGGCACCACTTTCTTTCATGATGCGTATGGCAGAGCGTAAGGCTTCTTTTGAATCACTTTGATAGGTCCCAAAAGGTAAATCAACCACAACTAGTGAACGTTCAATGGCACGAACTACCGATGAGGCGTGGTAAATCATTTGATCTAATGTGATAGGGAGTGTCGTTTCATGACCAGCCATGACATTGCTGGCAGAGTCTCCAACCAAGATGACATCGATTCCAGCCCCATCCACGATTTTAGCCATAGTATAGTCATAGGCTGTGAGCATGGATATTTTTTCTCCATCAGTTTTCATTTCGACAAGCGATTTGACCGTTACGCGTTTATATTCTTTAGAGTTTGACATTTTACCAAAAATTTTTGTAAAAATAGTGAAAAAGAACGGCACTATTATGACAACTTGTCATATTTTATGACATGGCACAAAGATTGCCTTTAATCTATCAAAATTAAAATTTCAAAAAATTAATATAAGAAATTATGAGTAAAATTATAGGAATTGATCTCGGTACTACAAACTCTTGTGTATCTGTTATGGAAGGAAACGAACCTGTGGTAATCACCAATGCCGAAGGACGTAGAACAACTCCATCCGTTATCGCTTTTGTTGAAGGTGGCGAGATAAAAGTTGGCGACCCTGCCAAACGACAAGCAGTAACAAACCCTCAAAAAACGGTCTACTCTATAAAACGCTTTATGGGAAATAAGTTTTCGGAATCTAAAAAAGAAGCCGGTCGTGTTCCTTACAAAGTTGTTAAAGGCGATAACGATACGCCTCGTGTTGATATTGATGGACGCTTATACACTCCACAGGAATTATCGGCGATGATCCTACAAAAAATGAAAAAAACCGCAGAGGAATTCTTAGATCAAGAAGTAACAGAAGCTGTGGTCACAGTTCCTGCTTATTTTAACGACGCACAGCGTCAAGCCACAAAAGAAGCGGGTGAAATTGCAGGTTTAAAAGTTCGAAGGATTATTAATGAGCCCACTGCGGCAGCATTAGCTTATGGTCTCGACAAGAAAGGAAAAGATCAAACGATCGTTGTTTTTGATTTTGGGGGTGGAACCCATGATGTTTCCATATTAGAGCTTGGTGATGGTGTTTTTGAAGTTTTGTCGACAGATGGAGATACTCACCTCGGAGGTGATGATGTTGATGAGAAAATTATCAACTGGTTGGCAGAGGAATTCAAGAAAGACGAAAATATGGATTTGAGAGAAGATCCAATGGCGCTTCAACGTTTAAAGGAAGCCGCTGAAAAAGCTAAGATTGAACTTTCATCCTCTTCTCAAACTGAAATCAACTTGCCCTATGTAACAGCCACAGCAAGTGGGCCAAAGCATTTGGTACGTACCTTGTCTCGTTCAAAATTTGAACAATTGATTGATGATTTGGTCAAAAGAACTATCAAGCCCTGTCAAACTGCTTTGAAAGCCGCGGGGATTTCAAAAAGTGATATTGATGAGATAATACTAGTTGGCGGCTCTACTCGTATTCCTGCGGTTCAAGACGCGGTTGAGAAATTTTTTGGTAAGAAACCCAACAAGGGTGTTAATCCAGATGAGGTGGTTGCCGTAGGTGCTGCCATTCAGGGTGGGGTTTTAACCGGTGATGTCAAGGATGTACTGCTGTTAGACGTTACGCCTTTGTCTCTTGGAATTGAAACCATGGGTAACGTGATGACGAAGTTAATTGATGCCAATACAACTATTCCAACAAAGAAATCACAAGTTTTTTCTACAGCGGCTGACAACCAGCCCTCCGTAGAAATCCATGTGCTGCAAGGAGAACGGCCTATGGCAGCGGACAATAAAACCATTGGACGTTTTCATTTGGATGGCATCCCACCTGCACAAAGGGGTACACCCCAGATTGAAGTTACTTTCGATATTGATGCTAATGGAATTATAAAAGTTTCTGCTACCGATAAAGCTACTAATAAGTCTCAGGACATTCGAATTGAAGCTTCTTCCGGTTTAACAGAAGAAGAAATCGAGCAAATGAAGCGTGATGCAGAAGCCAATTCCGATGCAGATGCAAAAGCGAAGGAGACTGCAGAGAAGCTTAACAGTGCAGATGCAATGATTTTTCAAACAGAGAAACAGTTGAATGAATTTGGAGACAAACTTTCTGATGATAAAAAAGAGCCTATCGAGGCTGCTTTGGAAGAATTAAAGAAAGCTTATGAAAGTAAAGACCTCGCTGTTATCGACCCTGCTTTAGAGAAAATCAACGAAGCATGGAAAGTGGCTAGTGAGGATATGTACAAAGCACAACAAGCGACTCAAGCCAATGGCGCTCCAGGTCCAGATGGTGGACCAGAGTCTGCTCAAGCTGAAGGTGACAATGTTGAAGATGTAGATTTCGAAGAAGTGAAATAAATAAATGTTTTCAAAATAAAAAAAGCGTAATCCTAAATGATTGCGCTTTTTTTATTTAAAACTATGCTCTCTTTTTTGAAAACATTGTAAGCATCACAATCGCATGCGGGAAAGTAACTGCGGCAATAAATGCGAAGAACAGGCTGTGAAAATGTTTTTCATCTTTAAAAATGAGAAATAAAACAGCAATACCAACAAGTGAAACCAGCCAGTATGGAAGTGCAGCTTTGATGTATTTCAAAACACTTTTTTTCTTTAGATCTCCGTAGATGAACTTAATTTGATCCAGTAATGATGGGATACTATGCCAAAAAATAAAGTAGATGGTAAACCCCCAAATGAGAGAAGATGAATTAAAAATAATTGCAAAAACCAGAAGCGAAAAGACTTCTTTAAGTACGGATTTGATAGGAATCTGTTTTTTGTTAATTGCATAAACTGTAATCAGAAACAAGATCATCAACAATGTTAAAGTTACTTGTAGCGCATAAATGTTTTTCATTTTCAATGCAGTAATTTCATATACTATTTCAATAACAGCTTCGATGTTAAACGAGAATACCATATACAGAACCAGCAAACCATAGCAAAAAAAGAAAATTTTCTGAGGTGCCAGGCTGAGATTTGACAAAGCGTCTTCCCAATGTTGTTCTCCAAAGTGGTAGGCACTAAGAAGAATGAAAAGCGCCAATGCCAATACAGGAATAAAATAAAAGATTATAATCGCAGCTGTAACCACAAAAAGGTATGTCAACAAAATTTTAAAAAAGCTTGAATTTGTTTTTTTTGAAAGCTTATCAACAATCATGATATCGTTAGATCCATGAACCATACCAAAAGTAAAAATTAAAATAAACCCTAAAATTAACTCAAAAGCCTCTGGCAAAAGGGATGTAATCCATAATCCTAAAAAGCTAGATAGGATTGAAAATTTGTAAATTATATTCATAAAAAACTGTTAAATACGTGATTTAGGGTCAAAAAAAATAAGAATACATATGAATTTGTGTAAAAAATTATATATTTGTTTAAACAAAACTAACAAAAATTTATAAAAGATGACAAATTTATTCTTACCACTTATCGCTGACGTTACAGGTAACGTGAACGATCCAGTGAATTTTACATTCTTCATAGGATGTATGGCTATGATGGCAGCTTCTGCCTTCTTTTTCCTTTCGTTAAATCAATTTGACAAAAAATGGAGAACTTCCGTTTTAGTTTCTGGTTTAATCACATTTATCGCTGCAGTACACTACTGGTATATGCGTGACGCCGCTATGGCCGGTGCTTTAGATAATGTAACTGCTTTTAGATATGTAGATTGGATTCTTACAGTGCCTTTAATGTGTGTTGAATTTTATTTAATACTCAAAGTTGCTGGAGCTACCAAATCATTGCTTTGGAAAATGATTTTACTTTCTGTAGTGATGTTAGTAACTGGTTACATAGGTGAGTCAGGTGGAGACGCTGTTATTTGGGGAACAATCTCTGGACTAGCTTACTTTGCTATTGCCTATGAAATTTGGTTAGGTGGTGCAGCAAAAATGGCTAAGGAAGCCGGTGGTGATGTTGCCTCTGCTCACAAAATGTTGTGCTGGTTCGTACTAGTAGGTTGGGCTATTTACCCTGTAGGGTATATGGCTGGTACTGCTGGATGGTACGGAGACGCAGGTTCTTTCTTCGGATTAGAATTGGACATGCAAGTACTTTACAACATTGCTGACGCAATCAATAAGATCGGATTTGGTTTAGTTGTATATGCATTAGCATGTAAGAAAACTTCTTAATTTGTAATACCAATTTAAATTACACTCAAAAGCGCAATTTTTAAATTGCGCTTTTTTTTACACAAATTTTAACGAGAAGCGGCAAAGAAGCCGTTTTTACTTTTTGTATTTTAGCCTAAATTTATAAGGATGAAGTTTTCTAAAGAACAATTAATTCAAAAAGCAAATGCAGTTTGCAAAGGCAATTTAATGGAAACATTGTCCATCGAGTTTGTTGATGCTACTGAAAATTCTATTGTCGCTAAAATGCCAGTGACGCCAAAAGTATACCAACCGGATGGGGTTCTCCATGGTGGTGCGACATTAGCTCTAGCGGAAACTGTTGGTAGTTTTGCGGCGCATTTCTTTTTGGACACTGAGTCTTATGTTGTTCGAGGAATTGATATTTCAGCTCAACATGTAAAGAGCGTCAAGGACGGATTTATATATGCCACTGCTCAGTGCTTGCACAAAGGACGAACCACTCAAGTCTTTAGTATCCGCGTGACCAATGAAAAGGACGAACTCATTACTTTATGTAAATTAACAACCATCAGGCTTCCAAAATAATTGTAATGCCTAAATCTTCAATTTCTGAAAAAATCAAGTTACAGATGGCTGGTCAAAGACCATTTGTTTTGTATTCAAATTTTAATAAAAATACCATTAAAGCATTATTACAAACCAATGCAAAATCTTATCAATCTTCAAGATTTAATGAATCCGGTTTTGTATTTGCGCCTTTCAATCTCAAAAAACAGCTTACCTATTTAATCCCAGAGTCTGTTTCTGAAGCTTTGGAATTCAATTTAAAAAGCAAATCAACTTCTTTTTTATCTTCTCAAAATTCGAAATCCAATGCAGAAGTTCATAAAAATTTAATCAAAAAAGCCATTCAATTCATTCAAGAAAAAACTTTGGAAAAAGTGGTTTTAGCGCGCACCGCTGAAATAGAATTTTTAAATATCAACGTTTTAGAATTGTTTTATTCTGTTGTCAAAGCTTACCCCGAGGCCTACACCTATTTTTGGTTTCATCCCAAAACAGGGATATGGATGGGCGCTTCACCTGAATCCCTTATAAAAATTGAAGGCCATGAGCTTCAATCCGCTGCCTTAGCGGGTACACAAAGATTTAAAGGCTCAACAGAAGTGAAGTGGGATGTGAAAAATTTTGAAGAGCAAGCCATCGTAACAAATTATCTAAAAAGGTCTTTAAATCCGCATTTAGAATTTGTAAATACCTCTAAGCCTGAAACAATTAGAGCAGGTAAATTATTGCATTTGCAAACCCTACTTTCAGGCACCTTAAAGGCAACACCAAACGGATTTAAAGCGCTTCTTAATGATGTGCATCCAACCCCGGCTGTTTGCGGAACCCCAAAAAAAGCGGCAATGGCTTTCATAAATGAGTATGAGCTTATCGATCGCAGCTATTATTCAGGCTTTTTAGGCGAAATTAGACATCATTCCAACCCCAAACTTCAATATGCCAATTTAGTGGTTAATTTGCGTTGTATGCAAATCGACAGAAATACAGCTAAACTTTATGCGGGTGGTGGCATTACCGAAAAATCAAATCCCGATAATGAATGGGAGGAGACTGAAGCTAAGATTCAAACCCTAAAATCTGTATTTTAAGATTCAAAATTTATATTTTCATTAAGGTTTAAATATCTAAAATCAATACCTTTGCGGCCTAATGATTTATCCAAAACAAACTTTAGCACAATGCGTTGTTCAACTATGTAAAGCAAGGGAAGTCAAGCACATTGTGATTTCCCCAGGAAGTCGAAACGCCCCTTTGATCATTGGATTTACAAACAATCCCTTTTTTAAATGTTACAGTATTGTTGATGAACGTTCTGCTGGTTTTTTTGCCTTGGGTATAGCCCAACAAACTTCGGAAGCAGTTGCAGTGGTTTGTACTTCTGGAAGTGCCCTTCTAAATTATTATCCTGCGGTAGCTGAGGCCTTTTATACAGGTATTCCATTGGTTGTTATTTCGGCAGACCGTCCAGAAAACCTTATCAATATAGGGGATGGTCAGACAATTATTCAACCGAACGCTTTTGGAGCCCATGTGCTTTTCGAAGCCAATTTGAAAATTCCAAAAAAAAGATATTTCAGCAGTTTTAAATCAACAGAAATTAAGGCTCAAAGATTAATTTTAAAAGCATTAGATACTGGCTTAAATAAAATGGGGCCAGTGCACATTAATGTCCCTTTTGAGGAGCCTCTATACGAAACCGTAACTGCACTTGATTTCCAACAAATTTCGACTAAAAACCTAAAAACATTAGCCGCTATCAAACTCAGTGCTTCAAATTTGAGGGCTTGGCAAAAGGGTAAACGAAAGCTTGTACTTGTAGGCGTAAATAGGCCAAATACTATTGATGCTGAAATGATTGAAAAACTGGCAAATGACCCCTCTGTCATCGTACTTACAGAAACGACTTCAAACTTGCACCATCCTCGATTTTTCCCCTTTATTGATCAATTGATTACCCCTTTGGATCCTGTCGGACTTAAAGCGTTGCAACCTGATATATTATTAACTTTTGGCGGTTTGATTATTTCCAAAAGAATCAAAGCATTTTTGAGAACTTATAAACCAAAGCACCATTGGCATGTAGACCCTAACAATGCCAATGACACGTTTTTTAGTCTTTCAAAACATTTTAAGTGTAATCCTAATATATTTTTGAATCAATTGTATAAATCGATTGCTTTAACACCAAGTACTTATTTTGAATTTTGGCAGGCCGTTAAATATAAGCGTCTTAAAGCCCATCAATCGTATTTAAGCACCATACCATTTTGTGATTTCAAAGCATTTGAATTGATATCTACTGCCATTCCAAAGTCTTACATGGTACAATCCGCAAACAGCTCTGTCATACGTTATTTGCAATTGTTTGAATTTGATAGTTCTATTACCTTGTTTTGTAATAGAGGCACTAGTGGCATTGATGGTTCTACAAGTACTGCTGTTGGCGCCGCTATTGTTTCAGAACTTCCCACCTTACTTATATCAGGAGACTTGAGCTTCTTCTATGACGCGAATGGGTTGTGGAACAAGTACATCCCCAATAATTTTAAAATGATAATTATCAATAACGATGGGGGTGGTATTTTTAGAATTTTACCTGGAAATGACAATTCAAAACTCTTCAGGACTTATTTCGAAACCAAACACGGTCGCAGTGCCGAGGGATTGGCAAAAGATTTTAGATTTGATTATCATACTGCAAATTCAGTAGAAAGCTTATCAAAAGCTTTACCTGTATTTTTTAAGGCATCAAACTCACCTCAATTGTTAGAGGTTTTCACCCCCTCCGAAGACAATAGTAAAATTTTATTGGCTTACTTTGATGCCCTTAAATAATTTTATAAAAACCGTGACTTTTTGAATTATTCTGTGTCTATGTTTCTGAAAGGCTTTTTTGAGCCTATTATTTATGTAACATAACCCAAACACTATGAATAAAAGAGAAGAATTGATAGAAAAATATGCCACAGATTTAAAAACAAAATGCAAAATTAATCCTGAAATGGATTTGTTAACAAAGGTTACTATTGCTTGTGGACCATCCATTTACAACAAAGATGCCAGTACTGTTTCGGCTTCTGATCCATCAGAAATAAAAACAATAAGAAATAATTTTTTAATTAAGAAATTGGGTCTCCATGATACCCCAGATCTCAATACTGCTATCAATACAGTGATAGATGTTTACGGCCAGTCTAATCGCAATAAATACCGAGCAGTAGTTTATTATTTATTGACCAAACATTTTGGTAAAGAGTCGGTATTTCAGAATTAGATTCTTAAGAAAAGACCACTGTTTTGTTTCCGTAAACCAATACTTTTTGGTCGATATGATGCTTGACAGCATTTGCCAGTACGATTTTTTCTAAATCCCGTCCTTTGGCAATTAAATTTTTGATACTGTGTGCATGTGAAACGCGAACGACGTCTTGCTCAATAATAGGACCTGCATCCAATTCAGCGGTAACATAATGTGAGGTTGCCCCAATAATTTTTACTCCGCGTTTATACGCGGAGTGATAGGGCTTTGCACCAATAAATGCGGGTAAAAATGAATGGTGAATATTGATGATTTTAAAGGGATAAACGGCAATGATATCCTTTGGTATGATTTGCATATAGCGTGCCAACACAATGAAATCAATATTGTATTTTTTTAATAATTCAAGATGTCGTAGCTGGGCTTTATCGCTGGTTTCGGCCGAGGTTGGAACGTGAAAAAATGGGATACCAAAGCTATCTGCAATGGGCTCTAAGTCTTTGTGGTTACTTACAATGAAAGCAATATCAACTTTTAACTCTCCAGATTTAAATCGCCCTAAAATATCATATAAGCAATGGTCGTATTTTGACACAAATAGCGCCATTTTTAAAATGGAATCAGAGTCGTAAAGTCTCCAATCCATTTGAAATTTATGAGCTACATCCGTGTTAAAAGATTTCACAAAATCTTCTTTTTGAATTTCGACATTGTTTAATGTGCATTCGAGTCTCATAAAAAACACCCCTTCTTGGTGGTCTACGTGTTGGTCCACATAAGTGATATTTCCATCGCATTTCAAAATGAAATTTGTGGTCGCTGCAATGATTCCAGACTGGTCTTTACAATTTATGAGAAGAATAAATTTTTTCATCCTTGCAAAATTAGTAAAAACTTTAACTTTCTGAAGGCTTTTCGAAAGTAATTATTAGAATGAATATGCTTACCTTTGCACAATGATTGAGATCGGTCGTTATAACGCTTTAAGAATCCTAAGACATACAGATCCAGGCTTGTTTTTGGGAGATTCAGAAGACAATGAAGTATTGCTGCCCAATCGCTATGTTCCTGATGCTTTTGAAATCGACGATGTGCTTGAGGTTTTCGTTTATTTAGACAATGAAGAACGCTTGGTTGCCGTTACTGATGCCCCTTACATTCAAAAGGGTGAATTTGCGTTACTTCGTTGCAATGCTGTAAATGAATATGGTGCCTTTTTAGATTGGGGCTTGGTCAAAGAGTTATTTTGTCCGTTTAAAGAGCAAGCTTTTAAAATGAAAAAAGGAGGTTGGTATTTGGTTCATTGTTATTTGGATGAAAAGACAGATCGGCTCGTGGCCTCCAGTAAAACAAACCGCTTTCTTGACAATTCAGAACTGAGTGTCCAGCTCTACGATGAAGTGGATTTAATTGTCTCACATCCTTCTGAATTAGGCATGAATGTCATTGTGAATAACTGTCATTTAGGACTGATTTTCAAAGATGCAATTTTTAAAGACCTGAGTATTGGCGATAGATTAAAAGGCATTGTTAAAAAAATTAGGCCTGGTAATAAAATTGATGTCAGTCTTCAGAAAATGGGCTATAGAAATATTGAACCCACCGCCAAGGCATTATTAGACATAATAACTGATCATAACGGGTTTTTAAATGTTACTGACAAATCTGCCCCCGAAGCCATAAAGTCAGTTGCGCAAATGAGTAAAAAGAGTTTTAAAAAAGCAGTAGGCGCCTTATACAAAAAGCGACTCATCCGCTTGGAATCTGATGGAATTTATTTAAAATAAAGCTATGAGTGCAATCAACTGGAAAACAGCCCTGAATTTTGAAGACATTACATACAAAAAGTGTAAAGGTGTAGCCCGGATTGCTTTCAATAGACCGGATGTTCGCAATGCTTTTAGACCCCAAACAACTTTTGAGTTGTTAAAAGCCTTTCAAGACGCCAATGAAGACACTTCTATTGGAGTTGTTTTGTTAAGTGCTGAAGGTCCTTCATCAAAAGATGGTATATATTCCTTCTGCAGTGGTGGAGATCAAAAATCAAGAGGGGATGAGGGCTATGTTGGTAAAGATGGCTATCACCGTTTAAATATATTAGAAGTTCAACGCCTGATTCGCTTTATGCCCAAAGCTGTTATTGCAGTTGTCCCTGGTTGGGCTGTTGGAGGTGGTCACAGCTTACATGTAGTTTGTGATTTAACACTTGCCAGTAAAGAACATGCCATTTTTAAACAAACAGATGCCGATGTCACCAGCTTTGACGGCGGATACGGCTCGGCCTATTTGGCTAAAATGGTTGGTCAAAAGAAAGCTCGAGAAATATTCTTTTTGGGACGAAATTACAGCGCTCAAGAGGCCTACGAAATGGGCATGGTTAATGCGGTTATTCCCCATGATGAGCTTGAAGTTACCGCTTTTAAGTGGGCACAAGAAATTTTACAGAAATCCCCAATTTCGATTAAAATGCTAAAGTTTGCCATGAATCTAACGGATGACGGTATGGTTGGGCAGCAAGTTTTTGCTGGTGAGGCTACACGATTGGCTTATATGACAGATGAGGCCAAAGAAGGACGCGATGCGTTTTTGGAAAAGCGTCCTCCCAATTTTAATAAAAAATGGATTCCTTAAGATGGCAACTTTAAAGACTTGGATATCTGCATCACGGCTAAGAACGCTACCACTCTCAATTTCTGGTGCATTGGTCGGATCTAGCTATGCATATTTTCTAGGTTTTTTTGATGGTTTGATTTTTACACTCATTATTTTAACCACCTTAAGTTTTCAAATATTGTCCAATTTGGCAAATGATTATGGTGATGGCATCAAAGGCACCGACAATCATTCTCGTATTGGCCCTGAAAGGGTAATACAGAGTGGTGCTGTCACCCCAAAGCAAATGCGACTTGCAGTTATTTTAAACACCCTCATAAGCATTGGCTTAGCCACTGCATTGATCTGGGTTTCTTTTGGCGTTACGCATTTAATTACTTCCATAATCTTTTTAATCTTAGGAGGTCTATCAATATGGGCAGCAATTTCTTACACAGTTGGTAATGCTGCTTATGGCTATAGAGCCTTGGGAGATTTGATGGTATTTTTGTTTTTTGGATTGTTGAGTGTTTTTGGCACTTTCTTTTTATTTTCAAAGCAAATTGATATTAGGCTCTTGTTACCTGCCTCTGCAGTTGGACTTTTAAGTGCCGCTGTTTTGAATCTAAACAATATGCGAGATTTAGAGTCTGATAAAAAATCAAATAAATATACCCTTGCAGGTTATATGGGGCGTAAAAATTCTAAGATATACCATTTTTTATTGATCCTTTCGGCGATCGGGCTCATGATTGCGTTTCAAAGCATTATGTCTTTTTCTTATTTAATGCTTTTCAGTTGGGTTGCTTTTGCGCCTCTATTGATTCATCTAAAAATTGTCTATGGTATCAAAAATCCAAAGCGATTTGACCCTCATCTTAAGTTGGTGGCCCTATCAACATTTGCGATGTCTCTATTGTTCGCTTCTGTACTGGTGATTGAACAATTGCAACAACTTTCCTAACGAATAATGAAGGCTACCTTTTTTAAATACCAACTGCAGTTTAAACAAGCCAGTGGTACCTCCAGAGGGGTGCTAACCTCCAAGGACACTTGGTTTCTTAAGATACAAGATGCCAATCAAATGGGTATTGGTGAGTGTGGCATGTTCAGAGGCTTGAGCTGTGATGATCGACCTGACTTCGCAGATAAACTGGATTGGGTTTGTGAAAATATCAAATTAGGTCAAGAAGCCCTGTTGGAAGAATTGTCAGAATTCCCAGCCATTCAATTTGGTTTGGAAACCGCCTTTTTAGATTTTAACGCCGATAAATCTTTTGTTTTATTTCCTTCAAAATTCTCAGAAGGGCAAGCAGAAATTCCAATCAATGGTTTGGTTTGGATGGGAAATATAGATTTTATGAAATCTCAAATTCATTCAAAAATTGCTTCTGGTTTTGATTGTATAAAGATTAAGATTGGTGCCCTCGATTTTGATACTGAATTCAAACTACTTCAATCCATTAGAGAAGAATATGACGCCAATACCATAGAAATCCGTGTTGATGCCAATGGTGCCTTTTCAACGGATGAAGCACTAGAAAAATTAAAACGTCTTTCCGATTTACAACTTCATTCCATAGAACAACCCATTGGCTCAGGCCAAATTGAAGCCATGGCTGAACTTTGTGCACATTCACCCTTGCCAATTGCATTGGATGAAGAATTAATTGGGATTCATGATGTAACAAAACGCAATTATCTGCTACAAACAATAAATCCCCAATTCATCATACTAAAACCGACACTTGTTGGTGGTTTTTCTGGTAGTCAGTCCTGGATTGATTTGGCAGAATCCCATTCGATAGGGTGGTGGATAACAAGTGCATTAGAGAGCAATGTTGGTTTAAATGCCATTGCACAATGGACTTACCAATTGGACGTACATCGTCCGCAAGGATTGGGTACAGGAGCCTTGTTTACCAATAACTTGGTCTCACCCTTGAAAATAATAAACGGAAGGTTGTCATATGATCCTTCGAATAAATGGAAATTAAATTTTTAAATTATGTATATAAAACAGGCTTTTAAAATAGAAAATGATTGGTGGCTTTACTTAGTTGGACTTCTCATCGTTGTTGTGGGGATTGTTTTGGGTCAAATTCCATTGACTATAGCGATTGTTATGGAATCACTAGGAAACGACAGCGTGGCTGCTATTGATGACCCATATGAGTTGATGGGAATATTGGATTCAAATTTAAGTTTATTTCTAATGCTATTGACCTATGCAGGAGGCCTAGTAGCAGTATTTTTTACTGTGAAGGTCATACATAAACAAAGCTTGGTCAGTTTGACCACTTCAAGAGAGAAAATTGACTGGGGTCGGTTTTGGTTTGCATTTATTTTTTGGGGTACCATTACCATTGGTTTTATTGGCGTCGAGTATTTTTCTAACCCCGAAAATTATGAGTTTAATTTTCAATTGGTTCCATTTTTAATTCTTGTCTTGATTGCCGCTCTCTTAATTCCTTTGCAAACGAGTTTTGAGGAGTATCTGTTTAGAGGCTATTGGATGCAAGGTCTGGGTATTTTGGCAAAAAACCGCTGGGTTCCATTGGTATTAACATCAGTAGTTTTTGGTGCAATGCATTTGGCTAATCCCGAAATTGAAAAGTTAGGTTACATTCTTTTGGTTCATTACATTGGAACTGGTTTCTTACTGGGCATTATGACATTGATGGACGAAGGTTTGGAACTCGCTTTAGGATTTCATGCTGCTAATAATTTAGTGGCTTCGTTATTAATTACTGCCGATTGGACTGCTTTTCAAACCAATTCTGTATTTAAAGATATCTCCGAGCCAACAATGGCTGGTTTTGAAGTATTTATCCCTGTTTTTATCGTTTACCCTGTGGTTTTATACGTATTTTCAAAAAAATACAATTGGTCTGATTGGAAAGAAAAATTATTTGGTAAGGTAGTCAATGATTAATTAGCGTTCATTTGGAATACACGCCTAATCATAATACACCCCATACGTCCTTTGAGATCAATGGTCGACGCTATAATGCTAAATCCATAAAAAACTTAGCATTCAATCATGTGGCCAATGGTTCACAAAATGAAATTCAACTTGGAAACTTCATTCTCGAATGGGTAAACGACATTGATTTTATTGCCATACAAACATCCGGAACCACATCAACTCCAAAAGTAATTCGTATTCCCAAAGCTTCGTTTATTAATTCTGCGAAAGCAACCGCAACTTTTTTTGGTTTAGTTGCTGGAGATTCAGCGCTTTGTTGTTTGCCGTTTTCATTTATCGCTGGTAAAATGATGTTTGTTCGCGCTTGGGTTTTAGGTTTAAAATTAGATGTCATTGAACCTTCATCATATCCCTTGGAGCATTTATCTGAAAAGTTTTATGATTTTTCAGCCATGGTGCCCCTACAACTTCAAAATTCAATTTCAAAAATCAATCAAATCAAAACCCTTTTGGTGGGAGGTGCCAGTGTATCAGAGGCATTGGCTTTAAAATTAAAGGGGCACACCACAACTGTATTTGAAACCTTTGGCATGACCGAAACGGTGAGTCATATTGCGGCTAAGAACTTGTCGTTGGGGAAATCTTTTTTCGAGGTCTTACCAGGAATCGAAGTCACTCAGGACGAGCGCGACTGTCTTGTCGTTTCAGCTCCCCAACTTAGCACTGAAACATTAACCACTAACGATGTGGTTTCAATTGTTTCGGACACGACTTTTAAATGGTTGGGTCGCTATGATAATGTCATCAATTCGGGCGGCGTGAAAATTCATCCAGAACGGCTTGAGAAAGAACTTCAAAAACAACTTAAAGTTCGGTTTTTTATTGCCGCTTTAACGGATGAAACCCTCGGCCAAAAGGTGGTATTGATTATTGAAGGGGAAGTAAAGAAATTAGAACTTGATTGGCATCAAATAGATCCCATAAAACGCCCCAAAAACATTTATTTCGTTCCTGTTTTTTCAGAAACACGCTCCGGGAAAATACAACGTCAAAAAACTTTAGAGTTGTTAAACTTGAATTAGTCCAAAATTGAAATCTTTTTCAATTGGAGCGTGATTGGCTGCCTCAATACCCATGCTGATCCAGTTGCGTGTTTCCAATGGAT
The DNA here is from genome assembly GCA_913031185.1 of uncultured Flavobacteriaceae bacterium. Lineage (GTDB taxonomy): Bacteria > Bacteroidota > Bacteroidia > Flavobacteriales > Flavobacteriaceae > UBA3537. The sequence goes on from CAJWDI010000017.1 coordinate 28,812, forward strand.
CAATCACTGCGTCTGTCCAAAGTCGGGCGGCTGCATAATAGGGGGAGACCTGCGCATCGTATTTTTCCTTGATATTTGAAAGCAATTCAGCTTCTTGTTGTTCTGTGATTTTTTGCCCTTGTTTTTTAAGAGCTGCAGTTTCAATTTGTAATAACACTTTAGAAGCACTGTTGCCACTCATTACCGCAAGTTCAGCACTTGGCCATGCGACAATCAGTCTTGGATCATAAGCCTTGCCGCACATGGCGTAATTTCCAGCTCCGTAACTATTTCCAATGATCACAGTAAATTTAGGTACCACGGAGTTGCTAACGGCATTGACCATCTTAGCGCCATCTTTGATGATACCACTGTGTTCACTTTTGCTGCCCACCATAAATCC
>CAJWDI010000018.1:0-27629 GCA_913031185.1 uncultured Flavobacteriaceae bacterium
ATATGGAGATCGACCTCACGGTCATCCCCTACTGTAAATGCCTCAATTGTTTTGTCTATAGAAATTCCTTTATCCCAAAGTTTCATCCGTTAAAGTATATTGGTTAGTAATTGGATATACAAATTGATACCCGTTTCAATTTCATTAATAAAAATAAATTCATCAGCTGTATGTGATCGGGTACTGTCTCCAGGCCCTAATTTTAAGGACGGGCAACTCAAAACAGATTGATCTGAAAGCGTCGGTGAGCCATAGGTCTCGCGCCCCATTTTAAGGCCTGCCAAAACCAGTGGGTGTGACATCGGAATTGAAGACGAGTTTAAATGGGTACTTCTCGGCTTGACAATGGCATTGGGCAGATGCTGTTGGATGATTTCAACAATCTCAGTATTGGAATAACAGTCATTAACCCGAACGTCCACAGTCATTGATAGTTTGGCAGGAACGGCATTGTGCTGTTGCCCCGCACTAATTTGAGTCAATGTCATTTTAACAGCGCCTAAGGTCTCTGATTTTTTTTCAAACTCAAAATTCCGAATCCATTCCATGACAGGAATCGCGTTATAAAGCGCGTTATCAGGGTTGGGGTGAGCGGCGTGACTTGGAGTGCCAAGAACGTCAATATCAAAAACAACCAATCCTTTTTCGGCAATTGCCAACATCATTTGAGTCGGCTCTCCAACAATGGCAATGTCAATTTTTGGAATGATATGAAGCATGCTATTGAGACCATTGGGACCGCTGCTTTCTTCTTCTGCAGATCCTATAAATAATAAATTATATGATAAATTCTCTTGATTGTAAAAATGGGAAAAAGTTGCCAGCAGAGCAACCAAACATCCTCCGGCATCGTTGCTGCCCAATCCGTACAACTTGCCATCTTCTATGTGAGCATCAAATGGATTTTTGGTGTAGCCTGTGTTGGGTTTTACAGTATCGTGGTGAGAATTGAGTAAAAGCGTTGGTTTAGAAGCATCAAAAAACTTATTTTTCGCCCAAACATTATTTTGGTGGCGTTTGTGTGGAATATTAAAGGTTTCAAACCATTGTTCTAAGCGCTGTGCAGTGGCCGCCTCTTCTGATGAAAAAGAGGGGATTTGGATAAGATCCTTTAACAATGTAATAGCGGATTGCTGTAGTAAATCAATAGTGATCATAGCGCAATAGTTGTATATGAATTTGAAACATTTGAAAGCATTTCGGATTGTCCAATGCAAACTTTAGAAACGCCTTGCACTAGGGCTTCAAAACAATTTTTAAGTTTAGGAAGCATGCCATCTGAGATAACCCCTGTGTTCAAAAGTTCTTTATAGGTTTCCTTGTTGATAAACTCAATCACTGAATCCGCTTTGTCTTTATCTTTTAAAACCCCTGGTTTTTCAAAACAATAATATAGGGTTGTATCAAAATAAGATGCCAAAGCAACTGCTATGGCGGCTGCAATGGTGTCCGCATTTGTATTGAGCAACTGCCCTTTTTTATCGTGAGTGATTGCCGAGAAAACAGGAGTGAATTCACTTTTCAGTAGCAATGAAATATAATCTGAATTTATTGACTGAATATCGCCAACATACCCATAGTCGATTTCAGAAACATTTCTTTTTCGAGATTGAATACAGTTGGCATCGGCCCCCGAGCAACCGATTGCATCACAACCCAATGCCTGAAGGTTGGCTACCAAAGAAGTATTGATTTTCCCCGAATAAACCATAGTAATGAGTTCTAGAGTATTGGCATCTGTAATGCGACGCCCATCAATCATCTGAACGTTTAAGCCCATTTTCGAAGACAGCGCCGTTGCGGATTTACCACCTCCGTGAACTAAAATTTTAGGCCCTTGAAGCGCGGTAAAATTAACCAAAAAGTTTTGAAGCGCTTTGGGATCATCAATGATATGACCACCAATTTTTACAATATTTAAGAACTGTTTCATAAAGATTCTAAAAGTTTTTTAATCACAATTTGAGCGGCAAAAGTTCGGTTGTTAGATTGTGCAATACACAATGATTGATCGCTGTCTAACACTGCATCTTCTACAACGACATTGCGTCGAACCGGAAGGCAATGCATAAATTTAGCAGCACCAATCTTTTCTTTTGTCAGCATCCAATCCGATTTTGTATTTAATATTTTACCATATTCAGAGAAACTACTCCAATTTTTTGCATACACAAAATCAGCAGCTTTTAAAGCTTTGTTCTGGTTGTAATACACTGGAGTATTTTTAACAATAGTTGGATCTAGATCATAACCTTCTGGGTGTGCTATACATAAATCGACGTCTTGGAGCTGCATGGTTTTTATAAATGAATTCGCAACTGCATGCGGAAGAGCCTTGGGATGAGGTGCCCAGGTCAATAAAACTTTTGGCTTCTTTTTTTGACGGGTTTCTGCAACCGTTATGGCGTCTGCCAAGCTTTGCAAAGGATGTGCAGTAGCACTTTCCATATTGATCACAGGAACGGTCGCGAAAGTGGCAAAGGCATTTAAAATCCATTCAGATTGATCTTTTGCTTTATCTGTTAGGGTAGGAAAAGCTCTGACCCCAATAATAGTGGCATATTGAGAAATGACTTTAGCAGCTTCTTTTACATGCTCAGAGTTCTGAAAATTCATTATGGCGCCATCTTCAAACTCTAATTGCCATGCATCACTCAAATTCAATACAATAACATGCATTCCTAAATTCTTTGCTGCCAATTCTGTACTGATGCGCGTCCGCAAGCTGGCGTTAAAAAACAGCAATACCAAGGTCTTTTGAGCCCCCTGAGATTGGTATTTAAAAGGATGGGCTTTTAATGCAATTGCTTCTTTAATGGTAGCATTTAAATCTTCAATATTATTAATATTTAAAAAATGTTTCACAGTATATGTTTTAAAGCTTTAAAAAGGGAATCAATATGTTCTTTTCTTATGGTTAAAGGTGGTAGTATACGGATCAGGTTTGGATTCTTAGAACTTCCCGTAAATATTTTATGCTGAAAAAGCAGTTTTTTTCTCAATTCTGATACGGGAAATTCAAATTCTAAACCAAGCATCAGACCTCTGCCTTTGAGATTGACGATTTCAGAGATATCTTTGGCTTGTTCTCTAAAATAAACTTCCATTTCTTTTGCATTCTGCATTAAATTTTGAGCTTTCAAAGCTTTTAAAACACTCAAAGTGGCCACACAAGCCAAATGGTTTCCACCAAAAGTCGTTCCTAACAGTCCGAAAGAAGCTTTAATTTCAGGATGAATTAAAATACCGCCTACTGGAAATCCATTTCCCATGCCTTTGGCCATTGAAATGATATGGGGTTTGATACCGTGTTTTTGAAATGCAAAAAAATCACCACTTCGACCAAAACCTGACTGCACCTCATCGGCAATGAGCACAGCACCATAAGTTTTGCAAAGTATTTCTAATCCTTGACAAAACGCTGTAGTACTTTGATCTAACCCACCTACCCCTTGAATACATTCAATAATAACAGCGCAGGTTTCTCCTTTTTTAAGCGTGTTCTCTACCGCCTCCAAATCCCCTAATGGATGAAAATCTACTTTTTGCTGTGCATTAAGTGGTGCTATAATTTTTGCATTGTCCGTGCTCGCTACTGCTGCAGAGGTACGGCCATGAAAGGCATTTTCAAAGGCAATAATGGAATGTTTATTGGTGTGAAAAGAGGCTAATTTTAATGCGTTTTCATTGGCTTCAGCTCCAGAACTACACATGAATAGCTTGTAATTCTCACAGTTTGAATCAAGGGTAAGTTCTTCAGCTAATTGCACTTGAAATGGGTTTTTCACAGCATTACTGTAAAAACCAATTTGGTTCAATTGTTGAGTTATGCTCTCAACATATTTAGGATGAGCATGCCCGATAGAAATCACCGCATGACCGCCGTAGAGATCCAAATATTGTGTATCCTGATCATCAAAAATATAGACATCTCTTGCACGAACCGGTGTTACATCAAACAAAGGATAAACGTCAAATAATTTCATACTTGATCCGATTTTATACTATTAATTTTATTGAATGATGCCACCATGCCTTGAATGAGAGAAGAACTTAGACCTTTGTGTTCCATCTCGTTGAGACCTTCTATGGTGCAACCTTTTGGGGTGGTTACCTTGTCAATTTCTTGTTCCGGGTGTTTTCCGTTCTTAATTAATAATTGTGCGGCCCCTTCACTTGTAAACATGGCCAGACGCTGGGCTTCCGAAGCATCAAAACCCAATTGAACGGCAGCTTGTGTAGCAGCGCGAATTAAACGCATCCAAAACGCAATCCCACTGGCACAAACAATCGTAGCGGCTTGCATTTTTGATTCTGGAATACAAATCGTAGCGCCAAGCCTATTGAAAATGGCTTCCGCTACAGCTACTCTTGATTTTCCCGCTTCATTGGTGCAAATACAAGTCATAGATTTACCCACAGCAATGGCTGTATTGGGCATGGCCCTAATGATGTGATTTTTTGAACCAACCAAGGCTTCAATTTTAGCAATTGAAAAGCCAGTGATGGTTGAAATCACAATGTGCTTTTCTGTTAAAAAAGGAGCGATCTTTTCCAAAATTGATTGTAAATGTGCAGGCTGAACTGCAAAAATCAAAATATCTGAATTTTTGACTGCCAAAGAATTGTCGGTGGTTAAATGTACATTTTTATATCCTTCAAATTCTTTTAAAGCAGCCAATCCCCTACGTGTTAAATACAAAGCGGTAATGACATTATTAATGATGAGACCCTTGGCAATCGCTGCGCCCAAATTTCCGGTTCCTATAACTGCAATTTTCATGTGTTTAATTTTAAAAATAATTAGCTTTAAGTTGTAATCCCATGGCTTGATCAAGACCAAACATGAGGTTCATATTTTCGACTGCTTGCCCAGAAGCACCTTTGAGAAGATTATCGATGACGCTAGATATGAGTAATTTATTTTTATACTTACTTAGATGTATCAAACATTTATTGGTATTCACCACCTGTTTGAGATGAACTTCATTTTCAGAAATAATAGTAAAAGGTGCATCTTTATAATAAGATTTATAAAGCGATTGAATGGCCTCTAAACATTCGTCAATTTCCAAATATGAGGTTGCAAAAATACCGCGAGAAAAATTTCCTCTGTTTGGAATAAAATTCAAATCTTGCGAAAAATCGGTTTGCAGAGATTGGATAGATTCCGTTATTTCATCTAAATGTTGGTGAGAAAAAGCTTTGTAGTGTGAAAAATTATTATCTCTCCAAGTAAAATGTGTGGTGGCACTGGGCTTTGTCCCTGCGCCAGTGGCCCCTGTAACGGCGTTGATGTGAACTGCATTGTATAATAGCCCATTTGCAGCTAAAGGTAAAAGTGCCAACTGAATGGCGGTTGCAAAACATCCTGGATTTGCAATGTTTTGCGCCTTAATGATCTGTTTTTTGTTTAATTCTGTAAGGCCGTATGTAAATGTCCTTGCATTAAAATCTGAATCGGCCATCAATCTAAAATCATTACTTAAATCTATTATTTTTACTGTGCTTGGAACGGGATTATTTTTTAAGAATTGTTTAGAATTACCATGTCCCAAACACAAAAACAAAAGGTCGATTTTTGAATTTATTTTGTTTGAAAACTGTAATGCAGTTTCACCAACTAAATCTTGATGAATGGCACTAACCAGTTGGCCTGAACTCGATGTGCTGTATATAAAATCAATGTTTGCTTCAGGATGCTTTAAAAGCAATCGAATCAACTCACCTGCAGTATAACCTGCACCTCCAATAATTCCTATCTTAATCATGCTGTTGAATTTATATTTTGAATGATTTTATTTTGATTAGACATAATTTTAATAAAGCCTTTGGCATCATCCGCTGTCCACGCTGTATTCATTTCACCATAGCTTCCAAACTCTGATTTCATCAAATCATAGTCTGATTTCACCCCGTTAAGCGTAAAATGGTAAGGTTTTAAAGTCACTGTAACTGCACCTGAAACATGAGATTGACTGGATTCTAAGAAAGCTTCCATATTTCGCATCACGGGATCTAAATATTGACCCTCGTGTAAATGCATACCGTAATACTGTGCCATGCTGTCCTTGTGCTGTAACTGCCATTTGGAAAGGGTGTGCTTTTCCAAGAGGTGATGTGCCTTTATTATGATAAGGGCTGCTGGCGCTTCGAAACCCACACGCCCTTTGATACCAACGATGGTATCTCCTACATGAATATCCCTTCCAATAGCATATGCACCCGCCAACTTATTTAAGATTTGAATGTTTTTAACAGGGGTATTTTTTTGGCCGTCAATTGCAACCAGTTCCCCATTGAGGAAATCTAATGTCACCAAAGTATCTTCTTTTTTTATCATTTGAGAGGGATAAGCCTCTTCCGGTAAAGCCAAATGAGAGGTAAGCGTTTGATCGCCTCCAACGCTAGTACCCCAAAGTCCTTTGTTGATTGAATATTTCGCTTTATCCCAAGACATTTCTAGCCCTTTGGATTTTAAATACGCTATTTCTTGTTCCCGACTTAATTTATGGTCCCTTATTGGAGTGATAATTTCAATTTCTGGTGCTAATATTTGAAAGATGACATCAAATCTAACTTGATCATTTCCAGCGCCTGTACTCCCATGTGCAATGTATTTCGCATTTATTGACTTGGCATAAGTCACAATTTCAATGGCCTGAATAATGCGTTCTGCACTCACAGAAAGTGGATAGGTGTTGTTTTTAAGCACATTACCAAAAATTAAATACTTCACCACTTCATTGTAATAGCGTTCTGTGGCCTCAATATTCTTGTAAACAGCAACGCCCATTTGATAGGCTTTAGATTCAATTAATGCAATAGCTGCTTTATCAAAACCTCCTGTATTTACACTAATGGCATGGACTTCGTAACCAAAATCTTGTGAGAGATGAACTGCACAATAAGAAGTATCCAATCCACCGCTGTAAGCCAATACTAATTTATCTTTAGAAATCATTGTTTTGTTTTTTTAAAAAAAGAGACGCTTTAATGCTTCTAAAGGCGGATGCGTTTTTCTTTTTTGTGTTTTTATTTTTTTGCTTTTTGGGGTCAAACAACATCCCTGTACACAAGCACATTGATTGTGAGGTGCGCTGAAGAATGTCATAATTTTTACAAGTTTGACATCCTTTCCAAAAGGAAGGTTCATTTGTGAGCTCAGAAAAGGTAACTGGCTTGTATCCCAAAGCACTGTTGAGTTTCATTACGGCCAAGCCCGTCGTAATACTAAATACTTTGGCTGTTGGATATTTTTTTCTAGAGTGGTCAAAGACCTTTTGTTTGATTTTTTTGGCCAATCCCTTGTTACGGTAGTCTTCATGTACAATGAGCCCAGAGTTTGCAACAAACTTGCCATGATCCCAAGTTTCGATATAACAAAATCCTGCAAATTGATCACCATCTAGTGCAATCACAGCGTCGCCCTGCTCCATTTTAGAGCATATATATTCAAGGGAACGCTTGGCAATTCCAGTCCCTCTAACTTGTGCAGCAGCTTCAATACTAGCACAAATTACTTGCGCATAAATATGGTGTGATTTATCTGTGATAATTAAATTCATTATCAAAAGATTATTAAAAATTAGTTAAATGAATGTTGGTTTTTGAAGAAGAACCGGACGCACCTGAGTTCCAAAAATTACACATACACCCTAAGGGCGACGACGGCTGCGTGGAAGTGGATTACTTTTTGGAGTAATCGGGTTTATAGAAACTGGTGTAATTGTTCTGTATTGCATCATCTAATATGAAGGGACGAAATTATAAATTATTTTAATAATAAATTAACCGCTGGCACAATTTTTTAAAAAAATTAAAAATTGTCAATTTTGACCCTCATAATTAAATATTTTTTAACATAATTGAGAAATGATTGAAAATAGTTAATTATAATGCCTTGATTTAAAAGTGATAGGCTTGAAGAATTTGTGCTTATCCCTAAAATTAAAACAGTTTAGAGATGCTCTAAATCAATTTATTTGATCGATACGGCAGAAACTTTTTTCTTTTGAATTGTGAATTAAGTCAAATAATAATTAGTTTGACTTGTTAATATTAAATATCTTTAGCTATAACTTATAAAAAAAAACATGAAAGCACACAAAACAAGTCTTTTAAATGCCGTTCTTTTAATTGTATTGCCGTTATGGGGTTATTTTTCCTCAGACAGCCCTTCCATGACAGCCTTAATCCCTGCTTTTATTGGCGTCGTTTTGCTCTTTTTAAATAAAGGGGTTAAAAATGAAAATAAAATCATTGCTCATATTGCAGTTTTGCTCACTCTAGTGGTCCTGATAGGTTTGATAAAACCCTTGCTAGGTGCCTTGGATAGAGACGATCTAGCGGCCACAATACGTGTTTTTGTGATGATTCTAAGTACAATAATAGCCATGGTGTTTTTCGTCAAAAGTTTTATTGATGCCCGAAAAAAAAGAACTGCAGCTTCGAATGATGTATAAATAGTATACTGAGTTTATCATTTCAAAAGTCTAAAATTGATTGTAAATAAAACAATATTGTATTCACTTAAAATCAGTTTACTAGGATGCCTTTTCATGCTTAATGCTTGTGAAAATAGCAACGAAGAATACGCCATAGAGATCAATTCGATCAATAAAATTATGCCTCTGGGGGCTTCAAGAGTACAAGGGGCGAGACCCTATTATGAAAGTTTCAGATATGCATTGTGGAAAGACCTCATTCAAAATGAATGGCGTTTTGATTTTATTGGAACGCAATCAGATTTAGGGTCCTATCCAGACTATAATTCTTACAACTTTGATATTGATCATGAAGGAAGAGGCGGCTGGACCTCGGGGTTAATTTTAAATGGTTTGAGCAATTGGTTAAATGAAACCGGTCCTCCAGATATTGTTTTATTCAGTGCACCTGGTGGAAATGATATTTTAAACGGTTTAGATTATGATCAAACGCTTTTAAACATCAATGCAATCATTGATTTACTGCAAGCTGATAATAGCAATGTAACCATTTTAATTGAACAAATTGCGCCGGGGCGAACCGATTTTATGACTCCAGAATATACAGCGATTTTCAATCAAAGTAGAGAAGATGTTCTAAACTTAGCAAGCCTGCAATCAACAGAAAACTCAGAAGTGATTGTTGTAGATATGGCTACAGGATTTACGGACATTTTTTTGGCAGATGAAATACATTATAACGAAGCTGGAGCAGAATTTATCGCCAACCGCTATTATGAAGCTCTCGTAGGAGTTTTAGAATAAAAAAGTACTTTAAATCAAAGGATTTAAACTTCAGCGTTAAAATTCATGGCATTGTCAATGAGTGCAAGATGTGAATATGCTTGTGGAAAATTACCTAAGAGACGCTTTGTTTTAAAATCAATGTCTTCACTAAACAATCCTAGATGATTACTGTAACTAAGAAGCTTATCAAATAACATTTTAGACTTTTCATGCTCCCCAATTTTGTAAAGACTGTTGATGAACCAAAAAGTACAAACTGTAAAAGAAGAACTAGGGGTGCCAAAATCATCCTCATTCTTGTAGCGAAATAAAAGATCTTCGTACATCAGTTCTTTTTCAATGGCCTTGACGGTCTTGACATATTTTGGATTTTTGGCTTCAATAAAACCATAATATTCCATCAAAAGTACTGAGGCGTCCAAATGCTCAGAATTGTATGATTGCGTGAAACTCTGTTTTTCTTCATTCCATGCATTATCCATAATGTCCAAGTGAATTTCATCTCTCAGACCAATCCATTTTTTAGCGGATTTCCCGCCTTGGATCAAATTAGAAATTTTGATGGCTCTATCAACGGCTACCCAGCACAACAGTTTTGAAAAGGTAAAGTGCTGGTCGTTAGTTCTAAATTCCCAAATGCCTTTGTCAGCTAATTTCCAGTTATTTTTAACCACCCATACAATAGCTTTAACAATAGACCAAAGTTCCTCATGCCTTTCTTTATTATTTGAAAATTTTTCAATCTGATAATGAATGACATCCATTAAAATTCCGTAAATGTCATTTTGTTTTTGAAAAAAAGCGGCATTGCCAATTCGTACGGGCTTGGAACCTTGATAACCGTCGAGATGATCTAAGGTCTTTTCGGTTAGAGTCTTTTCACCATTGATACCGTACATGATTTGAAGTTTTTCATTTTTATCAGGGATCAAATCAATAATATATCGAATGAAATTTTCAACAATTTTCACATGACCAAGTTTCGCAATGACTTTGATGACCATGGAGGCATCTCGTATCCAACAAAAACGATAATCCCAATTTCTGGTTTCTCCAATGGTTTCCGGCAGGGAGGTTGTGGCTGCAGCTAAGACTGCACCCGATTTTTCAAAAGTCAAAAGTTTCAAGGTCATTGCACTTCTCAAAACTTCGTTATTATAATTCTTAAAAGAGGGTGTTTTATAACACCAATGCAGCCAGTAGGCTTTGGTCATTTCGAACTCATAGTGAATGGAATCAATTTGAGGAGGCTTAATTTTTTCATTGTAGGATACGGTCATAAAATGATCTTTTTCAAGAGTTATTTCCTGTCCCGACAACAAAGCACTCTTTTTCAAGTCGGTATACAAATAAAGGGTGTCATACGCTTCATCATCAACAATACTTACAATAAAGTCATCTTTCACATAGTTGGAGGTTTCACCCATAGCATATTCAAGTTTGGGATTATATATGACCTTGAAACTTGGGCTGCCTTTTATGTGTTTTAAAAGTCTAGTTATTTCTGGCGGGGCGTAATAATTGGCCGCATTTTTTTGAAACCTGGGCATAAAGTCTATCAGATGAAATTCATGATCTTGACTTTCAAACTTAGTAATAAGGATACAAGTGTTTTGATCATATTCTTGAGATAGTTTATAGGAAGGATTACAAGAAATTTTAAATTGACCTCCAATCTTATCATCTAAAATTTTTCCAAATACTGAGGGAGAATCAAATTGTGGCAAACAACACCAATCTATTGAAGAATCTTTATTTATGAGTGCTGATGACTTACAATTTCCTATTATTCCATAATTTAACGAATCTTTTTTATGTTGCATTAAAAAAAAATTTATTTTGACAAAATGAGTAAAAATATTATCGTTTCCAACAGACTACCTATTAGAATATCTAAATTAGAAAATTCTTTTGGATTTACCACTACAAGCGGGGGCTTAGCAACAGGTATGAAGTCCTTTCACAATCAAAATAATTCACTCTGGGTTGGGTGGCCTGGCATCGGAATTGATGAAATTGATAATAAATCATGGGAATCACTTAATATATCCTTAAAAAAAGGAGGATATCATGCCGTAAATTTGAATAATTCTGAAATCGAAGATTTTTACTTTGGATTGCCAAATAAATGCTTGTGGCCACTCTTTCATTATTTTATTGAATATTCTGTTTTTAGCAAGGCCCACTGGCAAGCCTATGTTGACATCAATAAAAAATTTGCAACGGCAGTCTTGGAAAATATTGCGCCAGGTGACACCATTTGGATTCATGATTACCAGTTACTATTGTGTCCAAAAATGATCAAAGATGTGCGCCCTGATGTCAATATTGGTTTCTTTTTACACATTCCTTTTCCATCTTTCGAAATTTTTAGAACCTTCCCCGAGCGGGAAATGCTGCTAGAGGGCATACTTGGAGCGGACCTCATTGGCTTTCACACCTTTGACTATGAGCGTCATTTTTTGAGCTCAGTAAAGAGAATTCTGAGATTGGACGTTAATTTTAATAAAATTATCCAAGGGATTCGAGAGATTACAGTCAATACTTTTCCGATGGGAATAGATTACGAGAAGTTTAATCTTGCAGCAAAAAAACAACTGACACAAATCAATTCTGAAAAATCAGAACTCAAAAAACAGTTAGAAAGCCATAAAAAAACCTCTAAAAACAGTAAGTTAATTTTATCTATTGATCGCCTAGATTACACCAAAGGAGTCATTAATAGAATTAAAGCCTTTGAGGTGTTTTTGGAAAATCATCCCGAACTTTTGGAAAAAGTACGTTTGATCATGCTCACGGTTCCCTCAAGATCAGATGTTCCCGAATATAAGCGATTAAAACGTGCTACTGATGAGATTGTGGGTCGCGTGAATGGTAAATTTGCTACTGTGAGCTGGACCCCTATTTGGTATTACTACAGATCCATGAATTTTGAAGATTTAATCGATTTGTATTCAAATGCTGATATTGCCATGATTACTCCTATAAGAGATGGGATGAACTTGGTGGCAAAGGAATATGTGTCGACCCGTATCAATGGCGATGGTGTTCTTATTTTGAGTGAAATGGCCGGAGCTTCTAAAGAACTCTTTCAAGCATTGGTTGTTAATCCGTTTGATATTGATACCATGTCAGAAGCGATTTACAAAGCAATCAATATGCCTTTAGAAGAGCAAAAGCAAAGAAATTTAAGCATGCAAAAGCGACTGAGTCGCTATACTATTGAGCGCTGGGCCAATGATTTTATGGCTGCTCTAAACTCTGAATCCCAAAAAATTGATTCTGGCGCCATCACCAAGATGGACAACAAAACAAGTAAAAAATTATCAGACGCATTTGAATCAGCACAAAACAGATTGGTTTTATTAGACTACGACGGTACCTTGGTAGAGTTTAATGAAAAACCAAACCTTGCCATTCCCGGTACACAATTGCTCAAATTGATTGAAAAAATAACAGTCTATCCCAATACCGATGTCGTCATTATAAGCGGAAGAGACCAAAAATTTTTAGACCAGCATTTTGGTAAGATGAAACTCACACTTGTTGCTGAACATGGTTATTACACCAAAAATGGAGAATGGAGTGAAAAAGTAAATAATAATAAAGAATGGATGCACAATCTGTTGCCTATATTTAATTCATTTACAGACCGAACCCCTGGTACGTTTGTAGAAGAAAAAAATAACAGCTTGGTATGGCATTATCGCAAAACAGATCCGGAATTGGCAAATAATAGAGTTGTTGAACTGAAAACCGTTATAAATAGCTTGGCGCCTGAAGGCCTGAGTGTAATGGACATGGATAAAGCCATCGAAATTACAAACAGTCAAATAAATAAAGGAACTGCTGTTTCAGAAATTATATCAAATAAAAATTATGATTTTGTTCTGTGCATTGGAGACGATGTTACCGATGAAAATATGTTTATAAATTTGGACGAAAAGGCTTACACTGTTAAAGTTGGTAAAAAAACAACCACGGCAAAGTATTACATCAAAAACCCTTTTGAAGTCAATAATTTTCTAAAAATGTTAGTTAATTTTAAAAATGAATAAAGCATTTTTAGAGGCCTTAAAAGCGGCTTATAATGAGGTTGTTAATTCAACCGATAAGGCCTCAACATCAAACATTCGCATGCGTTCTGCAAAAAAAATAGCGGCCGCATTTGACTTGATTGAATACCAAATTAAAGGCTCGGAAAATTTACCTTATGAAAGTGGGTCAATATTCATCTACAATCACCTTTTCAATGCGCCTTTTTTTACGGTAGATTCAAATTTTCAGTTAACTTTGGATAGCCACTTCATAAGCAGTAAAATTCTGTATTCTTACTATAATGATCCGGGTGAAAGGGTGGTACGACACGCTTTGTCAAATGAAAAAAATCACAAAATCTACTATGATAAATTAAATTATGTAAAAGTCTATTCAAAAGCCTTTATGCCGCCCAACACTACAAAAGAAGAGATTAAAATGGCACATGATGAATTTCGAGTTAAAACCACCGAAAATTTAAGACAACAAAAAGGTTTAGTTTTTAGTCCAGAAGGCAACTCCTATAGTACCGAAGCGTCTCCAGGTCCTTTTAAATTGGGGGTTTTCAAACTCGCAGCAAGCATAAAAGACCAGCCTAATATTGTGCCATTGGTCATTACTGGTTTTGATAAATTACCATCAGAGGCCATTTATAAATGTGAAATCATGCCAGCTTTCAAAATGTCTGATTACGGGATATACTCCGCTGAGGATCCAAAAATCAAGAATGTTGTTGATGGAATTAACAGTCAATACAAGGTATGGGTCAACAACTTAGATAATGAAGAAATAAATTTTAAAAGTGAAATTGAAAATCTTAAAAATAAAATCCATCACAAAAAAAACACCAAAGACTTGGTTGTTTTTTACGGTAGCTCATCCATTCGATTGTGGAAAAATCTAGAAACTGATTTTCCTAAATTAAATGTTCTAAATTTAGGATTTGGAGGAGCTTATATTGAATCCTTAAAACAGTATTTTGAAACTTTATTCACTTTTGACGCCCCCAGAGCCATTGTGTTATATTTAGGAGGCAATGACCTTAATTTAGGATATTCTGCAGAAAAGATTGTCGAAATGATAGCGGAGTTTATAGCAATCATCAGCGAAAAATTTCCACAAACACTGCTTTTCAATATCTCAATAAAACCCTCATTGGAAAGAATTGACAAATTGGAGAAAATCCAAAAAATAAATCAATTAATGTACGATTTAAGTCAAAAGGAACCCCTGCTAGAACAAGTTAATTTTTACAATTCAATATTCAAAAATGGTCGCATTGAAAAGAAATTTTTCCTTCAGGACGGACTGCATTTAAATGCCTCGGGCTATAACGTTTTGAAAACAGTTTTAGAAGTTTCTTTTTTAGAAGCTTCGATCTAAAATATTTAATTTCTTGTTCCGCAAGAAAAATATAATATTTTGGAATTATTTTTGTTATGATTTTAAATAATGGTCTCAAATACAAAATCTCAAACAAATTTAGAAGAATGCTTTAATACTGTTTCCCATGGCATTACAGCCGCAGTTGCTGTTGGGGGGTTGGTTGTCTTGATTGTTTTTGGAGCCCAAAGCAACAAAGACTGGAGTTTGTTTAGTGCGTTAGTATATGGCAGCAGCTTGGTTTTACTCTATACGTTTTCGGCCCTTTATCACGGTCTTAGGAATAAAAAAGCAAAACATTTGTTTAACATTTTGGACCATTGTGGGATTTATCTGCTCATTGCTGGAACCTATACACCCGTAATTTTAATAAGTATGGGCGGCCTTACTGGATGGGTGTTTTTTGGAATACAATGGGGTATGGCACTTTGTGGAATTCTATTAAAAATTTTTTACACAGGAAAATACAACCTCATATCGACCTTGATATATGCTTTTATGGGATGGATCATCGCATTTAAAATTGAATTGGTAAAAGCAGCCTTAGAGCCCACTGCCTACTGGTTATTATTGTCAGGCGGTATCGCCTACAGCGTGGGCATTGTTTTTTATCTTTTAGATTACCGAATGAAATTGGCACATTTTATCTGGCATCTTTTCGTAATGGCAGGCAGTATTTTGCACTTCATTATGATTGCAAGATATATTATTTCTTAGATAAAAGGATGTATTTTTAAATTACTAAGCGTTTACAAAGTCTAAAATATCTATAAAAAATCTTGGGTCAATAAGACTTCAAAAATTATTTTGACAACATATTCATAGCTCGCTTCAGATGTTAATTTCTGCACAAAACATGCTAATACAAGTGTTTTTTTAAATATTTAAATTTATTTTTTTTGCAATGGTGTTAAAATATGAAAAGTGTGAATATTAAGGTAAAAAATTAGAAATAACACATTATTTACACTTTATAACACATTATTCACATATAAAACGTTTGAGTTTTATTAATTTTGTAACGCGGTACATATGAATTTTTAAAATATTTTTATATCAACTGCTAAAAAAAAAGATTAAAAATAAACCAACCAAACAATTTAAACTTTTAATAAAAATAACCATGGATACAAAATTACTCACGGCATTTGTTTTTTGCTTTTCTCAGTTAATTTTTTCTCAAACCCCAATATCTACTGCTACGACTGACGTAGTAACCTTTGTAGCGACGGAAAGCGATGGTTCAACATTTACAACTAGCCGTCCGTTAAATGAAAGCGCCACCTTTACTACAAACACACAATGGAATCAAACTATTTATAACAATGGTACTACCAATTCCGTTGGACGGATTACAGTTAAAAAGCAGTGGTCCAGACACCAAAAAAATGACTTGGCTTTTACAGCTTCATCTGGTGGCATCATAACTATCAAAATGAAATTCAGATTAATAGGATCATTACTAGCTGCAGGAAATAATTTATGCTACTTAGGCTTGGTTGATTACTTAGACTCGTCAAATACCGGCGATCCTACAAATTCCCCTGAAGAAGGAGAATATATAGTTTTGTCTATTGATGATGGCGATACAAGCGATGCTTTGAGTGGAGTTGGTTACGGAAATAGACACCTATTCATGAGGTATAAAACAAATGGTCAAACCCAGGTATTGGCTGACGACACTGTTGGTTATTTAACTGTAAAATATTTTATTGGACAAGATATGGGCGATTCAAATATTAAAACTAAATTGGAATACGGAAATGCAGACTCTGGATGGCGTAATCACGGATGGACTTCACAAAGACTTTACGATACTTTAACACAAACTGGCTCACCGACAAACTCAGATGGTGCTTACATGATCTTTAGCGGTAGAGAAGCACTAACTAGCAGCAATGCAAATACAAGTCAAATGTATATCGATCAATATGATTTCACATATAATGACAGTGGAGTAGTAATGATTGCCAACAATGCCATAAACTATAATAGTACTTCATCAACAGGAACTAAACCAGGATCTAGTGACAGAGTTTACATCTTTGATAAAAACGTAACCTACAGTGGAAGTGCTAACCAGACCTATGATTATCTTTTCATTGACGAGCAAGGAAGTTTTTCCTTCACACCATCATCAGCTAAAAGCTTAACCATTACTAATAATATTGAGCTCGGTGGTGAACTCACATTAGGAACTGTAACTAATTTTAGTGCAACTAATTTTGATATTGAAAACGGTGCAACATTTGACATAACAGCAGCTGATGCGCTTTCAGTAGACAACTTTAACATCAAAACAGGTGGAACTGCAACTATCACTTCTGCAACTTCATTGACTTCAGCAGATTTGGATGTTGACGGAAGTTTGACCATCACGACAACTGGCGATATTTCTGCTACAGATTTAGACATGAGTGGTACAGTAGATATTGGTGGAACCAACGATTTAACATTAGACAATTTAAACATATCTAGTGGTGGTTCGTTAACAGTTACACGTCTTGAAAATGGTTCAATTAAAAATCTTGTTTTAAACGGAACCATTGATTTTGAAGAGTCTGGATTTAAAGAAGGATTAGTTAAAGTTTCTAGTAATTCAAGTTTTAATAATGCTTCCGCAACCAGCAGCTTTGATTCCAATATGACATTAACTGATTCAGGGACTTCAGCCAATAATTTGACAGTTGCGCCTGGAGGCTTTTTATTGCGTCACAATTCGCGTATAATCCATTGGGATTCTGCTGCAAAATGGAAAACTTACAACGGAAGCTCTTGGACACAGCCTGCCGCAGCTGATGATGGTAGCCTGACAGGATTAGATAGAACAACTGATTACAGCAACGTAAATTTGTTTTACAATTCAAGCTCATACAGCACTAATCAAATTAATAATATTTTAGAAGGTACCGATCCAAGTACAGAACCTGCAAGAGATTTGTTTACCTTCAATGATATTCGAATATTTGATGGGAAAGTGATGGTTCTCAACGGCTGTAGAGTTGCTGCTCAAAATATTTATGTTGAAGATTCGACTGATCCTAATTCAATTGTTTCTTATGGAGGTAATTTAAAAGTAGAAAATTCATTTTCTGGAAATATACAATACAATAAAAATGTTTCCGAAACTGATCAGTGGTATTTAATCTCAGGGCCAGTCGCTGGAGCCTCCATTGATGATTTTGTTACTAATGAGGATTTACAAGCAGGTACAGGAAATAATATTGCCTTTGCAACCTTCGAGAATGACGACGCAGCTTATGGTGGTACCCAAGCAGATGCCGCCAATGGTTGGTGGAGTTATTATGATGGCTCAAGTTCATTTGGAAATTTTGTTCCAGGAAAAGGATATGCTGTGAAACGCAATGATTCTAGTACAGATGATACATTCACTTACACGGGGACTATGAATGATGGAAACGTTAATATTGCCATTAATAAGGTAACTACTGGTTTGAATTTGGTTGGTAACCCCTATTTAGCAGCCATTAATATCAATGAAAATGCAAATGCTACAGACAACCTTCTTGAGCTAAACACATCTATCTTAGAAGAAGAAACCGCTTGGTTTTGGAACGGAAATACCAACTCTAGCGGGGCATATACAGCTGTAAATCAAGTTTCCGATGCAAAGTATGCCGCTCCCATGTCAGGTTTTTTTGTAAGATCTAATGATGCAGGTGGAAGCTTTAGTTTTACAAATGCCATTCAAACCACCTCAGTGGGTGGCGCTTTCAATAGAGCTAATGTATATCCTAAAATTAATTTGTCTATTTCAGATGGTAATGCAGTTCAAAATACCCAAATCTTTTACGTCCAAGACGCTACCACTGGATGGGACAATGGATATGATAGTACGACTTTTGAGTCTTCAGGATTTCAAATTTTTACAAAGCACGCAGATAATTCTACAAATCAAAATCTAGCCATTCAGTCCTTACCACAAGATAATTATGACAATATGATTATACCTGTTGGGGTCAACGCCAGTGCAGGAACTGAAATTACAATTGCTGCAGAATTTGAAAATCTTCCAGCAGGAATCAATGTTTATTTAGAAGATGCTTTAGATAATAGATTTACGCTATTAGACGAAAATAATGACTTCAGCGAAATACTTAATAGTGATGAAAATGGTACAGGTCGTTTTTACCTTCACACCATGTCAAATAGCTTAGGTGAAAATGAGTTTAACCACAGTGATTTGATTATTTACGCATCAAGCAGAAATAATTTGCGTATATTTGGCCTTGAAAATCAAAATGCGAATGTTGAAATGTTTGATATGATGGGTAAACGCGTTTTGAAAACATCATTTATCGGTGCTGGGGTTAACAACATTAACTTACCAAATTTAAACAAAGGGGTTTATATTGTAAAAGTTGTTTCTGAAATAGGCATAACCAATAAAAAACTAATTATACAATAATCAATATCAATAAGATACTAAAATGAAAAATCTAAAAAAAGAATCGAATTCTGGCGAGATGTCCATAACGAGAAAACAGGCCATAAAAAAATTAGGCCGTTATGCTGGACTTACAGCCCTTGGTACTTTCATGATATTAAGTCCCAAAAAAGCACAAGCACAATCACCAAATCCACCAGCACCAGGAGGATTTGGGTTCTAGAAATAAAAATATTTCATCTTATAAAAAGCGCTGCATAGAATGCTGCGCTTTTTTTTGAGTTTTGCTGGAGGTTAAATGGAATTTAAGTACAAAAAAATCTCAAAATAAAAAACGATTTATTATTTCTTTTATTTCTTCTGATTTGGTATCTAATTCCAGTGCAAATAAATACTGGTATAATCTTTTACCTTCTACTTTATTTTTGAGTTGTATATTTTGAGGCATAGAAAAGATTGTGTTCCATTCTTTGCGTACCAAAGCCCACATTTCCTTATTGTCTTTCCAAAACACTTGGGCGGCCATACACCTTTCATTTTCAACTTTTTTATATGTATTGTAGCCTTTCTCTTGGGCTAAAATAATGTCCTTTTTATCCACTTCACGAATCAATTTATCGTTGTCCTGGTCATGGCTCCAACCCCAATCAAAAATTTCATGATGGTTTCGTCTAAAAGTCACATTATAATCCTGACGCTTGGTAATTTCCCTACGTGGAAGAGGCGCATCCGCAGTGCTGGACCAAAAACTACGACCATCAACATGGACCCAGCTCGCAGAACCTTCATAACGGGGACTGTCATCGACTTGAAAAACTCTTTGCGTCCACTGGCCCGAAACCTCTGAAGCAGCAGCAGATTTATAAGACCATGTGTTATCCATAGTATAAGGAAAAGAATCGGTGTTTTCATACATCCAATCTTGACGCCAATGCTTTATTACGTAGGGATTTAAAACATCTCCTACAATAAGTAAATGCTGCATCGAAACAAAATTTTCATTAGAATCTACCAATTGTACCCATTCCAAAGCTTTGTCATATTTATTTTTTGAAGCTTGGTAAGTTGAATCTTTCGAATAACTAAAAGTTTCAGCGAAATTGAAGCTGACTTCAAAACAACCACACATGGCTTTTATAGATGCCAAATCTTTATTTTTTTTAGTTTGTGCATAAGCACTAAAAGACACAATAATTAAAAGGAATTTTAAACAATAAATTTTCATAATATTTTAATTATTTTTATTTAGATTGATTATAAATAATGTTTATATTTGTAGCAAATATATTAATAAATAAAGTATTTCAAGAAAAAGTATGTGCGAAAAGTTGATAAAGATTAATCAAAATAAATGCGGAGAATTACATTACTGCCCCGCTCATCAACTGTACCATTTGATATATAATAATTTTCATTTGATGCTAGACAAAACGCAATATGAATCATTTAAAACATATGTTTCTGAAATTGACCTCAAATTTTGGTTGGATAAATTTAGTGACACCCTTGTAAAGAGAAAAATACCAATTCCTACACACCAAGAAAATTTAATTCTTGTCTTTGATATTCATGAATTTATACAATTAAAATCTTTATTTTTTAAGCACCAAAACCATGAAGATTTACTGTATCTATCAACAGACCAAATTGAATATCAAAACACATTAAACTAGAGGCCCAAGAGGCAAAAATGTCATCAAATGAAAAAATACACAAAAATTACTTTTATTGTTTTAAGACTCTTTTTAGGAGGCGTTATGATCTCTGCCGGAGCAGGTAAATTTTTCAAACCAATTTCAAATGTTACAGAAGTGGTTAAAAAAATAAATAATGAGAACATTTCCAGTAACACAATGACCTTACAAAAAGTTTTGTACATAGGCGGTCTAAAACAAACGGGCTATTTCTGGGAGGTCGTCGCATTTTGCGAGTTACTTTTCGGTATTTTTCTTATTTTTTATAGAAGTTATTTCTTAGGAAGCCTATTCTTACTGCCAATAACCCTTCATATTTTCCTTTTTCATTTATTTTTAGAACCCGACGAGGTTGGGGAACTCGTGTATTGCGGACTCTTATTTGCAGTCAATGTCGCCTTGATGTTTATGGAAAAAAATAGATGGAAAGGTCTTTTTAAAAAACCCGAATCGCTGAAAAATATTATAAGTGAGGTTACAGGAAGTTAATGTGTTAGATTAGTAAGAGCAGATGATTTAAAATTTTCCGTTTTTTTTAATCCAATTGACTGCGATTTAACACGCTTTACTGATAAACCATCATATTAATCCCAACAATAGATTCCTATTGTTGGGATTTTTTTTAACTTGAGTAAAATTAACTCAACAACTTAAATATCAAAATAATACGACTCTATTTTACATTTTTTTTGGGCATGCTTAGTCTATCAACAATGCCTCCACAAGAAACCGTGGAATTAGAAATTGAGTTGGTTGCCACTTTTAATGGAATGCCTATAAAAAAAAATAAATGGTATGTTACAAAAAAAAGTGACTCCATTCAACTGACAAGTCTTAAATTTTACCTTACAAACTTCAAACTTTCAACCCCTGCTCTAGTGGCGTCTGAGTCTGAAATGAATTTATTGATAGATGGTTTTAAAAAGAAAGTATTTAAGCTTAATTTTTTGGTGGACAAAATCACAAAAAATGACCGATTAATTTGTGATTTAGGAGTAAACGAAGCCCACAATACATCTGGTGCCAATGCTGGAGATTTAGACCCTGTGAATGGGATGTTCTGGTCTTGGCAAAGTGGTTATATTAATTTTAAAATTGAAGGCGTAAGTCCCAGTTGCGATACAAGAAAGAATAAATTTCAATTTCATATTGGTGGTTATAAAACACCCTATCACACCGTACGCGAATTGGATATAAAGCTTAAGGCCTTAAAAGACCAGGCAACAGTAATTTATATTGAAGTTTCAAATTTTTTTGATACCATTGAATTGAGCCATGAAAATCAAGTGATCATCCCAGGCACAAAAGCCAGTCAAATAGCAGATCAACTTCCAAAACTCTTTTTAACTGATGAATGAACGCGCACTTCATACTGCCCTGTTTTTAAGCTTGGTCCTCTGCTTTGGTTTTATGACAGTAAAAAACAAAAAAATCTTGTTTGAGTACCCAGAGTACTGGCCTGCTCCACAGTACGATTTTAGTAAATTATCTATGACGCAAGAAGAGTTTGATCTTGGAAGGGCCTTGTTTTATGACCCTATTCTATCCAAGGACAATAGTATTTCTTGTGCTTCCTGCCACACCCAAGCGACAGGTTTTACACATGTGGATCATGATTTAAGCCATGGGATTGAGGGACGAATTGGCAAACGAAATGCATTGAGCTTGGTGAATCTGGCTTGGAATACTTCCTTTATGTGGGACGGTGGCGTCAATCATATTGAATTGCAAGCATTGGCTCCAATTACAGATGCCAATGAAATGGACGAGACTTTGGCTAATGTGGTTGAAAAACTAAAAACTTCAGAACACTATAACAATCTTTTTTCAAAAGTACATTCTGATGGTGAAATCACAGGGCAACGCGTCCTGCTGGCGCTAACACAATTTGTGGTAATGTTCAATTCGTATAATAGCAAATATGACAAATACATTCGAAACGAGTCAGAAAACAAGTTTACCCGTCAAGAAAAAAACGGCCTTCAAATCTTTAGACAACATTGTGCAACCTGCCATACGGAGCCTTTATTTACAAACAATCAATTTGAAAATAATGGCTTAAAAGTAGATACGACTTTAAATGATTATGGGCGTTATTTCATCACTAATAATCCAAAAGACTCCTTAAAATTTAAAGTCCCTAGTTTAAGAAATATTCAATTCACAAAACCTTATATGCACGATGGACGCTTTGAAAGCTTGCAGTCAGTCATCAACCACTATACCTCAGAAGTGCAGCCCAGCAAGACATTATCTAAAAAATTAGAAAAAAAAATAATATTAACGCATATTGAAAAGATCGATTTATTGGTGTTTTTAAGGACATTGTCTGATGATGAATTCCTGTTTGACAAACGCTTCTCTTTTCCTTTTCAACAATTAATAAATTAATACTTTAACCATGAAAAAAACTTTATTTCTCTTGGCAATCTTCTTCATTTGCATTGAAACAAGCTTTGCACAAACCAATCCAGCCATTACGGCATGGATTCAAAATCACGATGGAACGACGGGCCGTCATTATATTGCAAACAACCCTACACCCATTGATGATGGGGTGCTGGCTAATGTCCAATCGGTTGATTATTCGGACAATTGGGTTTATGTAAGTGCGACTGGAATTCCATCTTATATAACAGGCCCATTTTTAGACAACAACCCTTCGCTAGCTACAGATCAACAGGCCATTTACAAAATCAGTTTAAACCCAACGCAAAATACAGGAACACCAACCAACACAACTGGGGGTAATATTGGGGTTTTTGTTAACGGAGTTTCATTGTTTGATTATAGAGACGGTGTGCGCTGGGACAACAATAACAACCGCTTGTGCGGAGGTCCTGGAAACCCATCTTGTAGCGGTGGACCTCAGGCCAATCGCGATTGGAATAGAGATGCCATTCCTGCAGAGATGGGAGGTTTTGATTGCAATAAAGCCCATCCTGCTATGGGCAATTATCACCACCATCAAAACCCCAGTGCTTTTGATTTAGATTTATTGGTTGTCTCAGATGTTTGTGACAGCTACCCAGCTGATGGCTTATATGTTATTGATGTCAATGCGCATTCGCCACTCATTGGGTTTACCTACGACGGCTTTCCAATTTACGGGGCATATGCCTACAAAAATACGGATGGCAGTGGTGGAATTGTAAGAATGAAATCCAGTTACACTTTGCGCAATATGACCACCCGAGTCAATGGGCCAGATGTGGGTCAGGTTTTTACCATTCAAAATGGGCCCAATGCTGGAAACCAAGAAGTGATGGAATTAGGTTACTTTAGAGAGGACTACGAATATATTAATAATTCCGAACCCGACTATTTAGATGAACACAATGGACGTTTTGCCGTCACGCCCGAATACCCTCAAGGGGTCTACGCCTATTATACTACGGTAGATGAGAATCACAACTCGGCCTATCCCTATGTAGTTGGCCCAACTTTTTACGGCAATGTGACTGGCACGGATGTGAACACCATCAATGAAAATACAACTAATTACGATTCAAATTTAAGTGTTACAGAGCTCCCTGAAAATAGCTTGGATTTAAAGATATTCCCCAACCCCACTCAAGATTTTATTGCCATTCAATCTAATGCATTGGACAAGACATTGCAATTGAAACTGGTGAATGAATTGGGGCAAGTGGTTTTAAAAAGTGAGATTTTATCTGGCAGCACTTTGAGTGTATTGGAAACGCATACACTCTACAACGGGATTTACTTTTTGAAGGTTTCGTATCAAAAATTAGAAAAAAGCTACAAAATAATTATCAACAAATAATTTTTAGCCGCATTTATTAATCATTACGCAAAAAAAACACAAATCCTCCTTAATTTTGATTATAAATTTCGCACAAAAA
Organism: uncultured Flavobacteriaceae bacterium; assembly: GCA_913031185.1. GTDB lineage: Bacteria > Bacteroidota > Bacteroidia > Flavobacteriales > Flavobacteriaceae > UBA3537. The sequence continues at coordinate 24,623 of CAJWDI010000018.1, forward strand.
CCCATATATCAGGATAATTAATTATTGAGAATTTAATAAAAGTTGAAAAGTTTTAATTTATTAACAAAAAAATAACTTTTTTTTTATATTATTAAATGCTAAATTTAAATGTATTTGTATAGTTTTACACCTCCGAATCTTGCTTGTCTTAACCTCATAAAAAATATTACATATGAGGTTCTTACCATCAAAATTAAATCGGGCAATTTTTGGTTTTCTAATTACATCTTTTTTATTTATTAATAATAACCCCATCCATGCACAACTTTCAGAGGGTGATATCGCTATTATCGCTTTCAATGCTGACGGAGGTGACGATTTAGCATTTGTTGCACTAGTAGACATACCTGCCAGTGAAAATATTTATTTCACTGATAATGAATGGAATGGATCAGCTTTTAATGATTTAAACGAGGGAGAACTTACATGGACCAATTCTGGCAGCATATTAAGTGCTGGTTCAGTTGTTGTTCTTTCTGATGTTTCTACAAGTTCCAGTAGCGGTAGATCTGCCAGTGTTGGTACCCTTAGCGGTTCTGGATTTAATCTAGGGGCTTCAAACGAATGGCTTTATGCATTAACAAGTGTTCCTGCCACTAGCTATGCTTCTTCTCCCACTTTTCTTGCTGCCTTTGCAAGTGATGCAGGCAATGGATGGTTAACAAATACAAATCTAAGCGAAGGAACAACTGCTATAGATTTTAATGATGATAAAGACGGTTACCTATACAATGGTGTAAAATCTGGAGAAACAAATTTCTCCTCATACCTAGTTCTAATTTATAATTCCAATAATTGGCAGATAGAATCTTCAAACGGAGAAAATATTCTACCGATTCCAAGCACATCTTTCACAATTGAATCAGGATCAAGCAACCCAGATCCATCGGTTGGATTTGATTCAGGTTCAAGTTCTGAAAACGAAACCGATTCTAGTTTTAGTGTCAATGTTCCTGTGACCTTATCTGACTATGATGCTGATGTTACGGTTAGCGTTACGGTAGATGGTTCAAGTACCGCAGAGAGTGGAGATTACACGCTAAATACTTCCTCTTTATCATTTACCAGCAGTGAAACAAAAAATATTTCACTCGATATCAATGACGACGCAGACAATGATGATGAAACTGTAATTTTAAATATTGCTGTGTCATCAGGAACTGCAGATTTGGGAACCAGCCAACATACTGTTACAATAACAGATGACGAATTACCAAATTTGGTCATTAATGAGTTTCAAGCTGATCCACACAGTTCAAATGGAGATGCTAATGGAGACGGAGTATCAAGTACAACAGATGACGAGTTTATTGAAATTTACAATGCGTCAGGTGGGGTATTAGATATTTCAAATTATACCATAAACGACAACAGTGGTTTAAGGCATACTTTTCCCGCAGGAACGATAATTCCTGCTGGTGCTGTTATAGTTGTTTTTGGTGGTGGAACTCCAACTAATATTCCTTGTTTAACCCAAGTAGCTACAGTTGGCTATTTAGGTTTAAATAATGGCAGTGATACAATTTTTATAAAAGATGATTCATCTACAACAATTACTTCGTATGCATACGGATCTGAAGGTGGCGATAATCAATCAGTAGCTAGAGGAACAGATCTTTCAGGAAGTTTTGTTAAACACTCAACCATTGCCGGGAATTCGGCTCTTTTTTCTCCAGGAAGAAGAAATGCTGATAATATTCCTTTTTCAAAATCTTGGACCGGATCTTCCGATAGTGATTGGACAAATTCATCAAATTGGGATACTAATAGCACCCCTTCATCAGCTTCAGATAACATCTGGATTTCTTCAGGACTAAGCAACTATCCATCAGCATCAGGAGCCGTTACTGTTAATTCAGTAACTATAAATTCAGGGGGCTCTCTAATTGCACAATCTACATTTTCTGGAAGTGTTACCTATACCAGAGATCTAGCAACTCCCAACTGGTATTTGGTTTCTTCTCCTGTTGTTGGAGAAACTTATGATGATGCCTATGTAACTGCCAACAGTATAGCTTCAGGAACCGGAAACAACAGAGCTATTGCTCTCCACATTCCCAGTGATGATACTTGGGATTACATGCAGGCAGGTGAAAGTGCAACCTATTCTGCCGGAACAGGTTATGCTACTAAAAGAAGTTCAGCTGGAGCCATCTCTTTTACGGGAACAATAAATACAGATGATGCTGGTATTGATGTTGCTCTCTCTAACGCTGGAAATCGTTTTAATCTCTTAGGAAATCCTTACACTTCTCACATCGATAGTGCTACTTTTTTAACTAATGAAGGTGCGATTTCAGAGACATCTACACTCTGGGTTTGGGATCAATCAACAAGTGCTTATGAAGTAAAAACAATAGCCGATGCTATGATTATAGCACCTGCTCAAGGCTTTTTTGTTAAAGCAAATGCCGCTGGAGGCACCTTCAACTTTGATGAATCTAACCAAGCTAGCAGTGGAGGTACTTTTCAAAGACCAGGAACTAGACCAGAAATACATCTAACAATACATGATCAAACAGATACAAGAATAGCAAAAATCTACTACATAGAAAATATGACTACTGGTTTTGATGTAGGCTATGATGGGGAATTATTTAATGGGGTTTCTAATCCACTGGCGATCTTCACGCATTTAGTTTCTGATGGTGAAGGAAAGAATTATCAGGTACAATCTTTACCACCCAATAACTATGAAAACATGGTCATTCCTGTGGGGGTTAATGCCGTCTCTGGCACAGATATTACTATTAGTGCTTTGGCAAGTAACCTACCAGCAGGGATCAGTCTCTTTTTAGAAGACAAGACAGATGATAGCTTTACATTGTTAGATGAAGAATCAAACTATAGCACCACACTTGAGAGTGATGCCCAAGGAATTGGCCGTTATTATTTGCATACTACATCACAGAGTTTAGATGCCGCTAGTGTAGCGTTAAACAATAATATCAGCGTGTACAAATCGTCTGAGAAGAACTTGCGAATTGTTGGTGTACAAAGCGGGATG
>CAJWDI010000019.1:0-26950 GCA_913031185.1 uncultured Flavobacteriaceae bacterium
TGCCCTAAATACTTTAAATATTCCCTTTTCCTTTGTTTCAAGAACGCCTGATTCTAAAAACTGCTTGGGTTATGATGCATTGAGCTCAGAAATCATCGCGGCCCATCAAATCATCATCAATTGTACGCCGCTTGGAACCCATCCAAAAATTGAATTATACCCACCGATATCGTATCAAGGGATTTCAAAAGATCATTTACTATTTGATTTAATTTACAATCCAAGTCAAACACAATTTTTAAAATTTGGCTTAAAGGCCAAAGCAACTGCAGTAAATGGCTTAAGAATGCTAGAATTACAAGCTGAAAAATCTTGGGGAATTTGGAATTCATAAATCCGAATAATCCATTTTAATTTGTACATTGGACACATAACTGTATATTTATACATCACTAGAAAACGTAAATTCAAACCTTTGGGCCTATGAATACGCAAGATAACCTGCAGGAAGCAGATGGATTATTAGAAGAAAAAAAAGAAAAAACAACGGCAAAAGATGCGGTTGATCAAGCTGTCAAAAAAGAGACCGATGTGGAAGTCGTTTCTGAAGTTACTGAACCTGAAAAAGAAACTGAACCTGAAAAAGAAGTCGCTGTTGAAAATAAAGAGGAAGAACCAACCAGCCCTTCAATTAAAGAGAGTGAGGATGTATACGATGATTTCGACTTAGAAGCCCTCACAGATGCTTTTGAAGCCTTGCTTAAAAATGATGACCTCTATGCCATAAGACCAAAGGTAAATCGTATTAAAAAGGTTTTTAATACTAAATTCTCAGCACTATTAAATGACAGCAAAGCGGCTTTCATAGCTGAAGGGGGTAACAGCATTGATTTTAGCTTTACAAGTTCACACAAAAAGAAGTTCAATTCTTTGTCAAGGAGTTACAGAGAAAAAAATGAAAAGTTTGAAAAAAATAGAACTCAAGATTTTAAAAAGAACCTTGAGTTAAGGCTTCAAATTATTGAAGAAATTAAAGCCTTGATCAATGTCAATCAAAACAGCAACTCCATATACAACAACTTTAAAAGTTTACAAGACCAATGGCGTGGGTTAGGCAAAGTTCCTGCAAAAGATGCCAACAATGTCTGGAACAACTACCGCCACCATGTAGAGCGTTTTTACGACTTTCTACATCTGGATAGAGACTTAAGAGATCGTGATTATAAATTCAATCTAGAAAAAAAACAAAAACTCATAAAAAGTGCTGAAGCATTGGCTAATGAAAAAAATCTAGATCGGGTATTTAGAGAGGTGCAAGCCCTACATAAAATTTGGAAAGAGGAATTGGGACCAGTCGCCAAAGAACACCGCGAAGCATTGTGGGAACAGTTTAGTGCGGCTACAAAAGCAATCAATGACAAGCGAAAAATTTACAATGCGCAGATTGAAGAAGAGTTGACTGCAAATTATAAAGCAAAAGAAGCCATCATTTTAAAAATCAATGAGATCGCCAGTAATACATACGAAACCCACAAAGATTGGCAAAAGCAAATCAGAGTCATAGAAGATTTAAGACAGTCATTTTTTAAATTGGGCAGTGTTCCAAAAAAAGTAAGAAATCAATCATGGACAGATTTTAAATCTGCGGTCAGAACTTTTAACAAGCAGAAAAACAACTTTTACAAATTTCTTAAGAAAGACCAATCTGAAAATCTTAAAAAGAAAAGAGAACTGGTTAATATTGCAGAGCAGAACAAGGATAGTGAAGATTTAGATATTACTGCTGTTTTAATGAAGAACATTCAAAATCAATGGAAGAAAATTGGACATATTCCACGAAGTGAAAGCAATAAACTGTGGAAACAATTCAGAAGTGCCTGCAATCATTTCTTTGACCGCTATCACGAACAAAAAAATGCGGGAACTCCAGAGCAGATTGAAACTCTTGCGCAAAAAGAACAATTACTTGAAGCTTTAAAATCGTTTAAAATTGGAGCTGATAAAGCGGCCAACTTGGACAGCGTAAAAGGGTATTCAAAACAATGGTCTGAATTAGGGGAGGTTCCAAAAAACAAACGTCAAATTGACCGTGTGTTTTTTAAAGCAGTTCGAACGCTCTTGATTGAAATTGGTGTGAGCGAAGAAGAAGTTAAAGCCTTAAACTACAGTAATAAATTACAAGAATTGGCTAAAGACTCAAAGGCTATCAATAACGAAATTACTTTTGTAAGAAAAAAGATTCAAGATATTAAGTCGGAAATGAATCAACTGGAAAATAACTTGCAGTTTTTCTCTAATGTCAAGGACGACAATCCAATGGTGGCTGATGTCAAAAATAAAATTAAAAACTACAAATCCAATCTTAAGGAATGGACACAAAAGCTTTCAACCATTAAAAAAGTCATTCGTTAGATTGCTGACTTTTGGCTTCCTCCCACAAAACATCCATTTCTGCCAACGTCATACTTGATAAAGTTCGTTGTTTTAATTGGGCTTGATTTTCTAAATACTGAAAACGCTTAACAAATTTTTTATTGGTGCGTTCCAAAGCATTATCGGGGTTGATTTTCAAAAAACGGGCATAATTAATTAAGGAAAATAAAACATCTCCAAACTCAGATTCCATGGCGTCTGTATTGTTTTGATCGATCTCCGTTTTAAATTCCTGCAACTCCTCCTCTACCTTTTCCAATACTTGTTCTGGCATTTCCCAATCAAAACCTACCCCTGCGACCTTGTCTTGAATACGGCTCGCTTTTACCAAAGCTGGTAGACTGTTAGGAACGCCTTCTAAGACACTTTTCTTTCCCTCTTTAAGTTTGATTTTTTCCCAATTTTGCTTGACCTCTTCTTCATTCTTAACTTTAACATCGCCATAAATATGTGGATGTCTTTTGATGAGCTTTTCGCAAACGGCATTCAAAACATCAGCAATATCAAAATCATTGGTTTCGCTTCCGATTTTTGAATAAAAAACAATGTGTAACAGCAAATCCCCTAATTCCCCTTTGATTTCCTCCGTGTTTTGATCTAATATAGCGTCTGCCAATTCATAGGTCTCCTCAATTGTCAAAGGCCGCAAGGTCTCCATAGTTTGCTTTTGATCCCATGGACATTGGCTTCGTAATTCATCCATTACGGTCAACAAGCGGTCAAAGGCTTGTAATTGGTATTCACGTCTTGTCATTTATTCTATTTATTATGGTCAATTCTTAAGCAAATATTATTGTATCATTCTGTAATTCTACTAACACTTGTAGCCACTGCTGAGATGTGTCATAAATCAGTGCATACAATTTAAGAAATAACTCCGGAACCAACTAATTCATCATCAATATACCAAGCTACAAATTGTCCTTCCATAATTGCTGTTTGATTCTCTGAAAACTCAACAAATAACCCATGTTTTGTTTGGAAAATAACAGCTGGCTCTAAAGACTGTCTGTAACGAATTCGGGCAAGCACTTTAAGTTGTTCTCCATTGCTTAATTTTAAATCATGTCGCAGCCAATGAACTGCTTTGTTTTCCACCCTGAGGGTGCTGCGATACAATCCTGGGTGCGCCTTTCCTTCCCCAACATAAATAATATTTTTATTTACGTCTGTATCAATTACAAAGAGTGGCGCTTCGGTTCCTCCTACTGCCAAGCCTTTGCGTTGACCCTTGGTGAAAAAATGGGCCCCTTGGTGGGTGCCAACGACAACGCCGTCTTCACTTTCATAAACAATCGGTTGACTTTGATGTAAAAGTGCAGCTGCTTTGGATTCAAATATTGGTAATGGTTTGTGGTAAATTTCAAAATCTGAAGGAATTTGAACAATCGGCCCTTTTTTGGTTTTCAACTGTTGTTGCAGAAAGTCTGGCAACCTTACCTTTCCAATAAAACAGAGGCCTTGAGAATCTTTTTTGTCAGCGGTTACAAGTTTTAATTTTGAGGCTATAGCTCTAACTTCAGATTTCTGTAATTCACCAATTGGAAACAGGGTTTTAGCGAGTTGTGATTGAGATAATTGGCATAAAAAATAAGATTGGTCTTTATTTGTATCCAGTCCTGAACGCAATGAATAAATGGGGATATTTTCTTTGGGATATGAAACACTTTTGCGACAATAATGTCCCGTAGCCACATAATCAGCTCCAAGCGATAGTGCTATTTTTAAAAAGACATCAAATTTAATCTCCCGATTACACAAAATATCCGGATTAGGGGTACGTCCCCGCTTGTATTCATCAAACATATAATCCACAATACGTGCCTTGTATTGCTGGCTTAAATCAACAGTTTGAAATGGAATATCTAAGGTTTGTGCAACTAGCATGGCATCGTTGCTGTCATCTAACCATGGACATTCGTCAGAAATCGTGACCGTATCATCGTGCCAGTTTTTCATAAACAAGCCAATGACATGATAGCCTTGAGATTTCAATAAAAAGGCAGCAACACTTGAATCAACGCCTCCTGAAAGACCTACGACTACTGTTTCCATAATGCAAATTTAAGAATAATTGTCATGAGATTTTAAAAACAAAAAAGGCTGCCAATTGGCAACCTCTTGGAAATGTTGTTATTTTCTACGCCTTTCCTGCATTGCTTTTTGTTTTTCAGCCTGTTCCATAATTTCAGCCATCTTTCGCTGAAAGCGGTTCTGTTTTTTTGGCTTGGCTTTGTTGACTTGTATTTTAGCCAATACTTTGTCTTCATCAATAATGTAATTTTTGATGACCAACATAATTCCAATGCTAATAAGATTAGAAACAAAATAATAAAGACTTAAGCCCGACGCATAGTTATTAAAAAACAACAGCATCAACAAAGGTGAAAAATAAATCATGTATTTCATCATTTTACCCATATCAGGCATGCCCTCTTGTGTAGGTTGCATGGCCATGTTTTGACCGGTGGTCATTCGCATATAAAAGAAAATCGCAATGGATGCTAAAATGGGAAATAAACTGATATGATCTCCATAAAATGGGATGCTAAAGGGCAAATCGACAATGGTATCATAGGAACTTAAATCCTTGACCCATAAAAATGGCTTCTGTCGCAGCTCAAAGGCAATTGGAAAAAACATAAACAAAGAATAAAAAACCGGAATCTGTAACAAGCCTGGCAAACACCCGCTTAAAGGACTTGCACCTGCCCTGTTTTGAAGCGCCATGGTTTCCTGTTGTGCCTTCACTTTATTTCCTTTATACTTTTCTCTTAAAGCATCCAGTTCAGGTTTTAATATTTTCATTTTTGCTTGTGACAAAAATTGTTTGTACTGTACGAATGATAACAATATTTTAACCATTATTGTCATCACAATAATAGCAATTCCATAGGACAAAAAACTGCTCAACCATGCATACAATGGACTAAAAATAGATTTGTTAATCCAGCCAAAAATACCCCAACCAAATGGAATACTATTTTCAAGATTGCGGTCGTATCTTTTTAATGTCTCTGAATAGGTTGGACCAAAATAAAAATTCAAATCTTGTTGAAGCTCACCCGCTCTGTATGACATTAGAAATTTAGTGGAGTATTTTTTAGTAAAGAGGGTATCAATGGTTTCATCTTCAACCAGATCAAATGAACGAATTTCAGCACTTTTTATTGGACTTTCAGGCACTAAAATAGAACTGAAAAAATGTTGACGATACGACAACCATGAAACCGCTTCAACAGTTTCATCGTCGTCGCCAGCCTGTGAAAGTTTATTAATTTTTTCACCATCGTGTTCATAAGTCAAGCGGGTATAACGGTTTTCAAATGTAATGCTTTGATCGTGACGTAAGGCTTTTAAATCCCATTCGAATTGAGCCGGCTGTCGGCTGTCAAAAACTTTTGATAAACCGTGAGATTCTATCGAAAAGCCAAGCATGTAATCATCATCTGTCTTGAGACTATATTTGTACTCTAAAAATTGGCGCTCTGAAACTTTTAGCTTCATGGATAAAACTTGAGTCTCGTTTGCAATGGAAAACGTAGGCTCAAAGTGCAAATCTGTAGTATTGAAATTTCGGTTGTCGGATGTTGAAAAATTTAAATTAAACTGAGAATTTCCGTCTTTAACTAGATAGACTGGAACAGAATCATGATTGACATAAGCCTTGAGCTTGACTTCTGATATCATCCCACCTTTGTTATTGATTTTAACTGATAAAACCTCGTTTTCCAAAATCGTAAAGTGGTCTTTATCAGAATCTAAATCCAATGAATAGCCAAATTCACCTAATTTTGCTTTGTCCTGCGCCAAAATTGCTGCTGGACTTTGCGGTATTTTTAAGGCTGTGTCTGCTGGACTTTGGTTGTCTATTTGAATTTCTTTAGACTGCTGTTCCAATGCCAATCCCTCGGGAGTGGGTTGGTTTTGATACATCATGTACAACAAAATAGCTCCTATTAGTGCAAAACCTATAAGTGAATTTAAATCATTTTTTTTCTCTTCCATATCTTGAAACGCAATGGGTTCTTTAAGTGCCCAAATTTATGATATTTTTTTTAGTTGGTTTTCTGATAATCTAAGGCTGCTTTTATAAATGCTTTAAACAAAGGATGTGGATTGGCTACAGTACTTTTATACTCGGGGTGGTATTGCACCCCTACAAACCAAGGATGTTCGGCAATTTCAACAATCTCAACCAAACCAGTATTTGGGTTGACTCCACTGGCAATCATTCCTTTGGATTCAATTTGTATTTTATAATTTTCATTGAATTCATAACGGTGTCTGTGGCGTTCACTAATGGTTGTTTGTTTGTAAACGGAATGCGCTATAGAGCCTTCAGAAAGAACACACTCCCAGGCACCCAAACGCATGGTACCGCCTTTGTTTTCAACTTGTTTTTGATCTTCCATCAAATCAATGACATGGTGTGAACAATCTGCATCCATTTCGGAAGAATTAGCAGCTTTGAGGCCGACGACATTTCTAGAAAATTCTATAACGGCCATTTGCATCCCCAAACAGATTCCAAAAAATGGAATTTTATGTTCTCGGACATATCGAATGGCCTCAATTTTACCATCAATACCACGCGCTCCAAACCCTGGTGCGACCAAAACACCATCTAAATCTGACAGCAGTTCTTTGGTATTGGTAAGATCTAAATGTTCTGAATGAATTGATTTAACATTTACCTTGACTTCATTGGCTGCACCTGCATGTATAAAGGCTTCCAGTATAGACTTATATGAGTCTTGAAGTTCAACATATTTACCAATCAAACCAATGTTTATCTCGTGAACAGGGTTTTTGTGCTTTTCTAAAAACGTATTCCAAAATTCTAAATCCGGCTGGTGCCGCTTGAGCTGTAATTGATCTAGGACCACTTTATCCAGTCCCTCTTCAAGAATTAAATTTGGTACGTCATAAATTGTGGAGGCATCAATGGATTGAATGACACAGTTTTCTTTAACATTACAAAAACGTGCTAATTTGGTACGAATTGATGATCCGAGCTCATGCTCTGTACGACAAACCAAAATATCGGCTTGAACACCACTTTCCATTAATGTTTTTACACTGTGTTGTGTGGGTTTTGTTTTTAATTCACCTGCAGCGGACAAATAAGGAATAAGTGTGAGATGAACTACCAAAGCGTTGTTGTTACCCATCTCCCACTTTAATTGACGTACAGATTCAATATAAGGCAAGGATTCAATGTCGCCAACAGTGCCACCAATCTCGGTAATCACAATATCGTAATCACCCTTATCGCCCAACAACTTAACCCGCTTCTTTATTTCATCTGTGATGTGTGGTATCACCTGAACGGTTTTCCCTAAAAATTCACCACGGCGTTCTTTATCAATAACACTTTGATAAATGCGACCAGTAGTTATATTATTGGCTTGTGAGGTAGGTACATTCAAAAAACGCTCGTAATGTCCCAAATCCAAATCCGTTTCGGCGCCATCGTCAGTGACGTAACATTCCCCGTGCTCGTATGGGTTTAGGGTGCCTGGGTCAATATTGATATAAGGATCTAATTTTTGAATGGTCACACGATAACCTTGAGCCTGAAGGAGTTTGGCTAAAGAAGCCGCAATAATACCTTTACCTAGTGAAGAACTCACACCTCCAGTGACAAAGATGTATTTCGTGTTTTGTTCAGTCATTATGCGCTTTTTAGACGCAAACAAATCTACAAATAACTATTGAAACTTAAGAGAAAAAAATAAGTACTTTATGAACAAATTTGTTTTCGAAATATTGAGTCGTGAAACTATGATTTTACAGCCATTAACTCAACATCAAAAATAAGATTTGCATTTGGAGGAATCACACCGCCAGCACCGCGACTGCCATAAGCCAATGCACTGGGAATGACAAAACGCGCTTTATCGCCTACATTTAAAAGCGCAACGCCTTCATCCCAACCAGGAATCACTTGGCCCATACCCAAGATAAACTCAATGGGTTGATTTCTTTTGTATGAGGAATCAAACACCGTTCCATCTGCCAATTGCCCTTTGTAGTGAACAGCTACAGTTTTATTTTTTTGGGCTTTCTTCCCATCTCCTTTTTGAAGGATTTGATAACGCAAACCACTTTCGGTAGATTCAAAGCCTTTTCCAAGCTTATCTAACTCAGCTTTAACAGCTGCTTTTTCCTCAGCTATGCGTTTTTCACGAGCCCCTTCAAAAGTTCTAAAAGCTTCTACAGCATGGAATGCTTTGGCATCTTCTCCATTTGCAATAATTTCTAAAGCTTCAATAGTATCACCTTGTGCGATGGCATCTACCACAGATTGCCCTTCAATTGTTTTTCCAAAAACGGTATGCTTACCATCCAGCCATGGTGTTGGGACATGTGTGATAAAAAACTGACTGCCATTGGTGCCGGGTCCAGCATTGGCCATAGATAAAATTCCGGGAACATCATGTTTTAAATCTGGATGGAATTCATCATCAAATTGATATCCAGGATTGCCTGTTCCAGTCCCTTGCGGACACCCGCCCTGAATCATAAAGTCGGGGATGACTCTGTGAAACTTAAGGCCATTGTAATAAGGATCGCCTTGTTTTTTGATAGAATTTTCGAGATTTCCTTGTGCCAGTGCTACAAAATTACCTACCGTTCCTGGTGTTTTTTTATATTCTAATTCAAGTAGTATATCTCCTTTAGAGGTAATAAACTTTGCGTAAAGTCCGTTTTTCATTATGGTGAATTTTTTTTGAAGCACAAATGTATGAATGATTTATAGAAAAAAGGAATGCGCTTAATTAAATTTTAAATTAATTTGCGACTTCGCTCATAAATTTAATACGATAGAGCCTTAGCTCTTCATCGTCATAATCCCCGTCAAAAGCTTCAACAGCAGCTTCAATTGCATCGGAATCGGATTCCATAAAATAATCGTGAATTTCTTCTTGCTGATCCTCATCAAAAATTTCATCAATCCAATAATTGATGTTGAGCTTGGTCCCCGAAAAAACAATAGATTCTAATTCCTTGATAAAATCCGGAATGTCCATTCCCTTGGCATCGGCAATATCATTTAAGGGAAGTTTTCGATCTACACTTTGGATGATAAAGAGTTTTAATGAAGAATTAGAACCTGTTGATTTGATGATTAAATCGTCTACACGAACCACATCATTTTCTTCAACATACTTGTTTATTAAGTCAATAAAATCATGACCATAACGTCTGGCCTTACCTTCCCCAACTCCGTGAATATTTTGTAATTCTTCAATACTAATGGGGTATTTTAGTGCCATATCTTCTAAAGATGCATCTTGAAATATAGCAAAAGGAGGAACTTTTAATCTGTTGGCGTTGAATTTACGCAAGTCTTTTAGCATTCTTAGCAATGTTTCGTCGGCCTGTGATTTTGGCGCAACATAAGATGATGCTAATTCCGAGTCGTCATAATTATGATCTTCTGTCATCAAAAAAGATTTTGGATGGTCCAAAAATTCTTTTCCTATAGCTGTCATTTTCACAAGCCCGTAGGATTCAATTTCTTTGCGAATTAAGCCCTTTACCAAAGCTTGTCGCACCAAAGCGGTCCAAAAGGCTGTATTTTTATCTTTACCGTCTCCAAAAAACGGTTGGGCGTTGGTTTTATGAGAATTGATCAATGCATTTTCTTCACCAACAATGACTTTTACAAGGTCTTTAATTTTGTATTTCTCTTTGGTTAGGGTAACAATAGACAATAGGGTTTTAACAGCATCCTTGGCTTCAATTTTAGCTTTTGGATTTCTGACATTGTCGTCCATATCTCCGCCAGCACCAGTCGCATTGTCAAATTGTTCTCCAAAGTAATGTAGAATAAATTTTCTTCGTGATACAGATGTTTCAGCAAGCGCCACAACTTCTTGCAATAACGCAAATCCAATTTCTTGCTCAGCAACAGGTTTACCAGACATGAATTTTTCCAACTTTTCAATGTCTTTATAGGCATAGTAGGCCAAACAGTGGCCCTCACCCCCATCACGACCTGCACGGCCTGTCTCTTGGTAATAACTTTCGATGCTTTTTGGCATGTCATGGTGAATTACAAAACGAACATCCGGTTTGTCAATACCCATTCCAAAAGCTATAGTAGCTACAACCACATCAATGTCTTCCATTAAAAACATATCTTGATGCTGAGAACGGGTCTTTGAATCCAGTCCAGCATGGTAAGGTACGGCCTTGATGCCATTGACTTGAAGAATTTGAGCCAAGGACTCAACACGTTTTCGACTCAAACAATAAATAATTCCTGATTTTCCTTCATTTTTTTTCACAAATCGAATGATATCATTATCGACCTGGCTGGTTTTTGGAAGGATTTCATAATATAAATTAGGTCTGTTAAATGAAGCCTTAAAAGTATTGGGGTTGGACATTCCAAGGTTTTTAAGAATGTCTTCTTGAACTTTGGCTGTGGCCGTGGCTGTGAGACCTATAATAGGAATGGCGTCACCAATTTGAGCAATAATTTTTTTTAAATTTCTGTATTCAGGTCTAAAATCATGCCCCCACTCACTGATGCAATGTGCCTCATCTACAGCCATGAAAGATATGGTTTGTTGTTCCAAAAAAGCAATATTATCTGCTTTTGATAAAGATTCAGGAGCGACATATAACAATTTTGTTACCCCCTGTTTTATGTCTGCTTTGACCTGCTTAATTTCGGTTTTATTTAAAGAGGAGTTTAAAACATGGGCGATGCCTCCATTCTCTGAGATACCCCGTATGGCATCAACTTGATTTTTCATTAAAGCAATCAGTGGAGAGACAACAATTGCAGTTCCATCTTGCATTAAAGCAGGCAATTGATAACAAAGGGATTTTCCACCACCGGTTGGCATGACAGCAAAGGTGTCTTTTTTTGATAGAATACTATTTACAACAGATTCTTGAAGCCCTTTAAATTCGGTAAAGCCGAAATAAGATTTTAATGCTTTATGTAATTGATCAGATGAAATTTCCATTGAAATTCAAAATTTCTGCAGAAACTAAATATTTATTGTACATGCTATTTAAAGGGAAATAAATTAAATAATAACGCTAATTTTTTGTTTTTTTGTAAACCAGTTCTAAGATAAGTATATTTACATTGGTACACAATAAATTATGAAAGAATTAAGAACAAAAACTTCTGTTCAAGATTTAGCTAAAAAGACGATCATTGCGCAAAGTGAAGCATTGACTAAAATTGCAACCTTTATTGATGACAGCTTTGCTGAGGCTGTAGAATTAATTTACAGTTCAAAAGGTCGCGTTGTCATAACAGGGGTTGGTAAAAGTGCAATTATTGCAAATAAAATTGTCGCTACACTCAACTCAACAGGAACCCCCTCAATATTTATGCATGCGGCAGATGCGATACATGGGGACCTTGGGCTTGTTCAAAAAGAGGATGTAATAATTTGTATATCAAAAAGTGGGAATACCCCCGAAATAAAAGTATTGGTACCACTGCTTAAACGTGCTGAGAATACTCTTATTGCCATCACAGGTGCCCCTGATTCATATCTTGGAAATCATGCCGATTACATCTTTAATTCTCATGTTGATAAAGAGGTATGTCCAAACAACCTGGCCCCTACTACAAGTACCACAGCACAACTAGTCATTGGAGATGCCTTGGCTGTTTGTTTACTTGAAATTCGTAAATTTACAAAAGATGATTTCGCAAAATTTCATCCTGGTGGTATCCTTGGGAAAAAACTGTTCTTGACCATTAAAGAAATCTCTGATCTTAATGAAAAACCCTTGGTAAGCCCCAATTCCTCTGTAAAAGATGTTATTGTAGAAATTTCTAAAAAACGCTTAGGCGTTACAGCAGTGGTTGAAAATGGTGCTATTTTGGGGATCATAACTGATGGAGATTTGAGGAGAATGCTCTCTTATACTAATGATTTTTCAAGTCTATCGGCCGCTGATATCATGTCTGAAAATCCAAAAACTATGGATTGCAACGCATTAGCAGCAGACGCAAGAACTTTAATGGAAACACACGAAATCTCACAACTCCTTGTTTTAAAGGATAATAAATATTCTGGGGTCATCCACATCCACGATTTAATCAAAGAAGGAATTATTTGACAATGCAGCAAGAAAAAGAAATGTCATTCATTGATCATCTTGAGGAATTGAGGTGGCATATCATTCGGGCTACAATCGCTATTGTTAGCGCAGCTTTAATCGCATTTATTGGGAAAGACATCCTGTTTGACACCTTAATTTTTGGTCCCACAAAATCAGATTTTTTCACCTACGATTTGCTTTGTAGAGCTTCTAGCTTGTTGGGCTTTGATAGTTTTTGTAATACTACTTTTGAATTTGAAATTCAAAGCAGAACGATGGCTGGTCAGTTTTCGGCGCACATTTGGACCTCCATTACATTTGGCTTTGTTATTGCATTCCCTTATGTGTTGTATGAATTTTGGAAATTTATTAGCCCTGGATTATATGCCAGCGAAAGAAAAAATTCAAGGGGTTTTATTGTTGTTTCTTCCCTTTTATTTTTTATTGGTGTCTTATTCGGGTATTTTGTGGTTTGTCCATTGTCTATAAACTTTCTAGGAACCTACAGTGTTGCCAATCAAGTTCATAATGATTTTGACTTAAACTCCTATATTGGACTGGTGCGGGCTTCTGTGCTGGCTTCTGGGTTTATCTTTGAACTGCCCATTATTATTTTTTATCTAACTAAAGTTGGATTGGTCACTCCTGATTTCCTGAAGCGAAATCGAAAATATGCCCTTGTCATTGTATTGATCATTGCAGCCGTTATAACCCCTCCAGATGTTGCCAGTCAAATTATTGTTGCCATTCCTGTGGTCATATTATATCAAGTTAGTATATTAATTTCAAGAATTGTCATCAAGAGACAAAAGCAAAAATCTGAATCCCCCTGATGCAACTCATTTTATTTAACATAAAAATCAAACCATGAAATTAAGGGTCCAAAATTTAATGAAATCATACAGTGGAAGGAAAGTTGTTAAAGACGTTTCATTCGAGGTCAAACAAGGGGAAATTGTAGGACTTTTAGGCCCAAATGGTGCGGGAAAAACCACCTCCTTTTACATGACTGTTGGCTTGATTAAACCCAATGGTGGTGCCATCTTTTTAGATGACAAAGAAATTACCAAATTCCCGATGTACAAGCGCGCTCAAAGTGGCATTGGATATCTGGCACAAGAAGCTTCTGTGTTTAGAAAACTATCTATTGAGGATAACATCCTCAGTGTCTTGCAAATGACCAAGCTGTCCAAAAAGGAACAGCGTGATAAAATGGAATCACTCATTGAAGAGTTTGGATTAGGACACATCCGTAAAAACAGAGGAGACCTCCTTTCAGGAGGAGAAAGAAGACGTACTGAAATTGCGCGTGCATTGGCTACAGACCCGAGTTTTATCCTTCTTGATGAGCCCTTTGCAGGCGTAGATCCTGTCGCTGTTGAAGACATACAGCGCATTGTAGCGCGGCTCACCCAAAAGAATATTGGAATTCTCATTACAGATCACAACGTC
Source organism: uncultured Flavobacteriaceae bacterium (assembly GCA_913031185.1). Taxonomy (GTDB): domain Bacteria; phylum Bacteroidota; class Bacteroidia; order Flavobacteriales; family Flavobacteriaceae; genus UBA3537. Next base: position 13,915 of record CAJWDI010000019.1, read on the forward strand.
CAAGAAACACTTGCCATTACAGACCGCACTTATTTGATGTTTGAGGGCAGTATTCTAAAAGCTGGAAAACCGGAAATGTTGGCGAATGATGAAATGGTTCGAAAAGTGTATTTGGGACAAAACTTTGAACTTCGAAAAAAGAAGTTAGAGTTTTAAAAATATCACGCTTTTCCTTCTTGAGACTTCATAATTTTTTTCTGATATCTTCCTTGAACAATATCAATTAAAACTAAGATTGAAATGATAAAGTAAAAAGTGGTTTTACTCATTGGCACGATCACTTCTCCAAACAGCTTCAGGTGTGCCAAATGTCCACCTTCTGTCAATAACATAATACCAACAATGAATAAAATAAACAGTCCTAAAACCTCATACATTCTGTTTTTTGTTAAAAAAGCCGTTACTTTTTCAGCCAGCCAAATCATTAAAATTCCACTTATTATTATGGCAACTGCCATGATCCAAAAAACATCTGTAAGAGCCATGGCACTGAGAATGGAATCAAAAGAAAAAACAACATTCATCACAACAATCATCGCAATAACTTTTGAAACACTTTGCTTGGATCCAGTGTCATTGACCGTGAAATTTTTAAAACTGACCATGTGCCAAATTTCTTTCATAGCAGTAAAAAGAATAAAAACCCCTCCCATTAGCACAATTAGGCTGTGAATATTGAAATGACCTTCCACCACATCTTCAAAAGGAATGTGTAAGACCGGCTTCTGAAAATAACCAATTAGTTTTACCAAGGCAAACAACAGAATTATTCTAAAAATAATTGCCAGACCAATACCAGTTTTTCGCACAAAGGATTGACGGGTTACATCTGCTTTTTTACTTTCCAACGAAATATAGAGTAGATTATCAAATCCAAGAACAGCTTGAAGCAGTACAAGCATCAACAGGGTTAAAATATTTTCAAGCATCGTTTGGAGGTTTTATAACAGAAATTAACAAATAAGAAAAAATGATAAGAGATATCCCAAAAAACTTAAAGACCATTAGAAAAATTAAAGCTAAAATTAAAAGAATGTATTTTTCAATATTGTCAGAAAATTTCCAAGTTTTAAATTTCAAAGCCATGAGCTTAACAGGAGCATTCAACAAAAATGTACTGATTAGAGTAAGTGCCAATAAGAACCAAGCGTTTAAAATCACAGAATTAAAGGCTTCATTATTTTGATATTCCAAAATCAAAGGAAAGCTCAATACGAGCAGCGCATTTGCTGGGGTGGGCAGTCCTATAAAATAATTTTTTTGTTCGGTTGAAATATTAAAATTTGCCAAACGGTAAGCCGAGCCAAGGGTAATGAGTAAGCCCATATACGGCAGTAAATCTACATAGGGTTCAGACCCTGTCAATGATTGAGATATCAACTGGAACATGATCAGCCCTGGAACCAGACCACTGGTAACCATGTCGGCCAAAGAATCTAGTTGTAGTCCAAGCGCAGACGCTACGTTTAGTTTTCTTGCTAAAAACCCATCAAAAAAATCGAAAAAAATTCCTAACAAAACAAAAAAAGCAGCCATTGTTAACGCCCCCTCTACTGCAAAAATAACTGCAATTGTACCAAAAAATAAATTAAGAAGTGTAATGAGATTAGGAATTAGAGCTTTCAAACGAATAAAATTTATTTAGTAAAAATAATAAACTATTTTTGTTTGGAGCGAAATAACAACAATATCTGCTTGAAATTAGAGTTTATAAATCAAACAAGGCACCTATAATTTGAAACTTAAATATTGTTTTATACCCATTTTATTGACCTTCTCACTGGCAATCAATTCACAAACCACGCGAAAATATTCAAATGAGTTTATGAACATCGGTGTGGATGCAGCAGCTTTGGGTATGAGTGGCGCGGTCAGTGCCACCACCAATGATGTCAATTCGGGCTATTGGAACCCTGCAGGATTAGTTCATGTGGAAGACCATGCATTAGCTTTGATGCACTCCAGTTATTTTGCCAACATTGCCAATTATAATTATGTGGGCTTTGCGATGCCTTTAGATGACCGTAGCGTCATTGGAATTTCTATGATAAGGTTTGGTGTGGATGACATCCTAGACACCACCCAATTGATTGATCAGCAAGGTAATATCAATTATGACCGAATTAATTTATTTTCTGCAGTTGATTACGGCTTTACAATATCCTATGCAAGGAAACTTCCGCTTTCAGGATTAAATTATGGCGTAAATGCAAAAATCATCCGCCGATTAATAGGAGATTTTGCCAGCTCTTGGGGATTTGGACTGGATCTTGGAATTCAATTTGAGTCCAATGATTGGAAATTTGGATTGATGGCAAGGGACATTACCACCACTTTTAACAGCTGGACTTTTGACGAAGGCCGATTACAAGACATTCAAAATGCAATCCCTGGTCAAAACCAGGAAGAACCAGAGGCGACTGAGCTAACGCTTCCCAAACTTCAATTGGGAATCGCAAAAACCTTTACTTTTAATTACGACTACTCACTCAAAGCTGAAATTGATCTGATATGTCGTTTTGAGCAAAACAACGATTTAATTTCAACCTCATTTGTAAGCATCAATCCTGCGATTGGATTTGAATTTGGATACATAGATCTGGTGTATTTAAGAGGTGGTGTTGGTAATTTTCAAAACGAATTACAATTTGATAACAGTGAATCTCTGACATTTCAACCCAATTTAGGAGTTGGATTTAAATACAATGGTATTTCTATTGACTATGCCATTACAGACATTGGAGACCAAAGTGTGGCTTTGTATTCTAATGTCTTTTCACTTAAAGTCGATTTAGGAATTTTTAGGAGATGATGCAACTCAAAACATATTTACTGACATTAACTTGCGCCCTCTTTTTGTTTCAGGCCAATGCACAATTACAATTGTCAAAAGAATCGGAAGTTAGCATACTTACCATAGGACCAGGTTTTGTCCTAAATGATGCGTTTGGTCATAGCGCCATCCGCATTAAGGATCCTTTACAAAATATTGATCTTATATTTGATTATGGCCGTTATGATTTTCAAGCAAAGGGGTTTTATTTAAATTTTGCAAAAGGAAAATTAGACTATGAAATCGGATGGACCTATTCTGAGGATTTTATATCAAATTACAAGCTACAGCAAAGGCGAGTAACAGCCCAAATTATCAATTTAACACTTAAAGAAAAACAAAATCTTTTTGAAGGATTACAAACCAATATTCAACCTCAAAATAAAAGCTATTCTTACGATTTCTTTTACAACAATTGTGCAACCAAAATAAAAGATGTTCTTGTCGATACCTCGAATAAAAATATTTCATTTTTGACCCCTGAAAATTTTGAACAATTATCTTTTAGAGAGCTCATTCGCTCACATGTACCGCAAAACTCTTGGGGAGGCTTGGGAATCGATGCCGCTTTAGGTTCAGTTATTGATCGCTTAGCTTCTGTAGAGGAGCATCTCTTTTTGCCAAAATACCTTGACGAAATTTTAAAGCATTCAAAGTTCGACCCCGAAGCCACAAAATTAGTTCTTAGGTCTGAAGTTTTAAACCAAACTCAAAAATCAAAACCCAGTACCTTTTGGTGGAGCCCTCTTGTAATCCTTGGTCTTGTTTCCATTACCATCATTGGAATGACTTATTATGACTGGACATCGAAATCCAGAAATAAATTTTTAGATGCGCTGCTTTTTTTCACAACTGGAAGCATTGGAATCTTGATTTTATTTTTATGGTTTGCAACCGACCATACAGCAACAGCTTACAATTATAATTTTTTATGGGCCTTTGGTTTCAACTTGCTAATGTTGCCAACAGTTTTAAAACCTAAGCCTAAAAAACGTTTTGTAGGCTATCTAAAGTTTCTTATTTTACTTTTAACCTTAATGTTATTGCACAGCTTAACTGGAGTGCAAGCCTTCAACTATACAATAATTCCACTTTGGATTGCGCTATTGATACGATATGGCTTCCTAATCCATTGGTTCAGCCAGAAAAAAAATCAAAAAAATATTTGATATTATTCACATTTGAGGCGACTTTTGATGTTCCAACAATATGTAAAATTTTGGTGTAGTGCCATAAACCACCTGAACGATCACTGGCTATTTTTATAATTAGCAAATCCAGGCTATACCCCATTTATATATACCTCCATTACAACTATAGGAAAAGTTATTTAAAATGCTTAAAATCAAACTTTTAAATAAATAAAACATCAATATATAAAATTGGGGTTTTTGATGGTAATAAATTTTAGCAGACTTGAGTGGTAGGGAAATTAAGTTGAGAACAAATAAAAAATAATTGATCTCAATTTTAAAAACATATCAAAAATTTATCCTCTTTTTTAAATTGGTTTTATTTGTTTATTAAATAACTGTTATTTTTCTTGGCTGTTTCGTCTAAAAAATTATTTTTGCAGAAATATTTAAATACAATTTAGTATGTATTGGACATTAGAATTGGCATCCTATTTAAGTGATGCGCCATGGCCCGCAACGAAAGACGAATTGATTGATTATTCAATCCGAACAGGCTCCCCCCTTGAAGTTGTGGAAAACCTGCAAGCAATAGAAGATGAGGGTGAATCCTACGATTCTATTCAAGAAATTTGGCCTGATTATCCTTCCGATGAGGATTATCTATGGAATGAAGATGAATATTAAACAAACACAATAAAAGTCTCTTACGAGGCTTTTTTTTTGATTCAATCTCCCAAAAAATTAAGAACAAGCCGTATATTTGACCTTCCAAACTACTATTGATAATTAATAAAATTTGACAATGAGTATATTGAACTCTGTATTGAAAGTTTTTGTTGGAGATAAATCCAAACAAGATGTCAAAGCCATCTTACCAGTTGTAAATAAAATCAAACAATTTGAATCTTCTGTGGCTGAGCTTTCAAACGACGAATTGAGAGCTAAAACCACTGCTTTTAAAGCCAAAATAAAAGCTGATTGCGCAGATTACGAAACCCGCATCAGCACACTTCAAGAGGAGGCCAATACAACTACAGATATCGATCGTAAAGAAGATATATATCAAGAAATTGACGGCTTGAATGATGTCATATACGAAACGACACAAGCGACCTTAGACGCGCTTTTACCCGAAGCTTTTGCCGTCGTGAAAGAAACTGCAAAGCGTTTTGTTGAACACACTGAAATTGCTGTAACAGCCAACGCTTTTGATCGAGAAATCGGAGGCACCAAAGACTATGTTAAATTTAATGGTGATCAAGCCATTTGGTCCAACTCATGGGACGCCGCAGGAAAACCCATTGTTTGGGACATGATTCATTACGATGTGCAGCTGATCGGTGGAGTCGCCATGCACCAAGGTAAAATTGCCGAAATGCAAACTGGAGAAGGGAAAACATTGGTAGCGACGCTTCCAGTGTATTTAAACGCATTGACAGGTAAAGGGGTTCACCTTGTAACAGTCAATGATTATCTGGCCAAAAGAGACAGTGCGTGGATGGCCCCTATTTTTCAATTTCATGGCTTGAGTGTTGATTGCATTGACTATTACAAACCCAATTCAGCAGAGAGAAAAAAGGCTTACAGTGCCGATATCACCTATGGAACCAACAACGAATTTGGTTTTGACTACTTGAGGGATAATATGGCGCATTCCACAACCGATTTGGTACAGAAACCCCACCACTATGCCATAGTTGATGAAATTGACTCGGTATTGATAGACGATGCCCGAACGCCCTTAATTATTTCTGGACCTGTACCTCAAGGCGACCGCCATGAATTTATGGAACTCAAACCCAAAATTCAAGACATCGTAAGCGTTCAAAGAAAGCACTTGACAACCGTTTTGGCGGAGGCCAAAAAAAACATTGCAGCAGGTGATACTAAAGAAGGTGGATTTCAATTGCTTCGCGTTTTCAGGGGTATGCCAAAAAACAAAGCATTGATCAAGTTTTTAAGTGAAGAAGGCATCAAGCAGCTATTGCAAAAAACCGAGAATTTTTACATGCAAGACAACAATAGAGAAATGCCTAAGGTTGATGCTGAACTCTATTATGTGATTGATGAAAAAAATAATCAAATTGAATTGTCTGACAAAGGCGTTGATTATCTTTCTGGAACAGATGACCCCAACTTTTTTGTCATGCCAGAAATGGGGATGGAAATTTCAAAAATTGAAGCAAAAAACCTTCCCAAAGAAAAAGAAGCTGCATTAAAAGAGGCTTTATTTAAAGATTTTGGCATCAAGTCAGAACGTATTCACACCATGAGTCAGTTGCTTAAGGCCTATGCCCTTTTTGAAAAAGACATTCAATATGTTGTCATGGATAATAAGGTGATGATTGTTGACGAACAAACCGGTCGTATCATGGACGGAAGACGGTACAGCGACGGTTTACATCAGGCTATTGAAGCCAAGGAAAATGTAAAAATTGAAGCGGCCACCCAAACATTTGCTACAGTTACTTTGCAAAACTACTTCCGAATGTACCGAAAATTATCAGGGATGACAGGGACGGCAGTCACAGAAGCAGGAGAATTTTGGGAGATCTACAAATTAGATGTTATTGAAATCCCTACCAACCGCCCGATAGCAAGAGACGACCGCGATGATTTGGTTTACAAAACAAAACGTGAAAAATACAATGCTGTAATTGAAGAGGTATCCAACCTCTCAAAGGCTGGTAGACCGGTGCTTATTGGTACCACCAATGTTGAAATTAGCGAATTGCTTGGTAAGATGTTAAGCATTCGTAAAATCCCACACAATGTATTAAACGCCAAACTACACAAAAAAGAAGCCGATATTGTAGCGGAAGCTGGGAAGCCGGGTCAAGTTACAATTGCAACCAACATGGCCGGTCGAGGTACCGATATCAAGCTTTCTGAAGAAGTTAAAAATGCTGGAGGACTTGCCATTGTAGGTACTGAACGCCACGATTCCAGACGTGTCGACCGCCAATTGAGAGGTCGTGCTGGACGTCAAGGCGATCCTGGAAGTTCTCAATTTTATGTATCACTCGAAGATAATTTAATGCGTTTATTTGGAAGCGAGCGCATTGCCAAAATGATGGATCGCATGGGGCTTAAAGAAGGGGAGGTTATTCAACACTCTATGATTTCAAAGTCTATTGAGAGAGCTCAGAAGAAAGTAGAAGAAAACCAATTTGGAATTCGAAAGCGACTTTTGGAATATGACGATGTCATGAACGCCCAACGTGAAGTGGTATACAGAAGGCGGTTTAACGCCCTAGATGGGGAGCGTTTGCGTGTCGATCTTGCCAATATGGTATACGATACTGCAGAGGTCATTACAGCCACAAACAAGGCTGCCAACGACTTTAAAAACTTAGAATTCGAATTGATTCGCTATTTTTCAATGAGCGCACCAATGTCTAAATCAGAATTTGAAGACAAAACCGAGCAAGAACTCGCTAAAATTATTTACAAAGAAGCTTTTGCGCATTACGAGTCTAAAATGGAACGCAATGCAGACCTGGCTTTTCCTGTCATTAAAAATGTTTACGAAACCCAAGGCGATAAGTTTAAAAGAATTGTTGTGCCTTTTACAGATGGTAACAAAACCCTTCAGGTCGTTACTGATCTTGAAAAGTCTTACCAGACTAACGGTAAACAATTGGTAACCGATTTTGAAAAAAACATTTCACTGGCCATTATTGACGATGCTTGGAAAACGCATTTAAGAAAAATGGATGAACTCAAACAATCGGTTCAGCTCGCAGTTCACGAACAAAAGGACCCGCTTTTGATTTATAAATTTGAATCGTTTGAATTGTTCAAGGAAATGATTGACCAAGTCAATAAAGATGTCATTTCTTTCTTATTTAAAGGTGAAATTCCTCAGGAAACTGCCAATACCATTCAGGAGGCAAAAGCAAGAAGAAAAGAAAAAGTTCAAACTACAAAAGATATCATTCCAAATATGGATGAGCGTGCTGCACAATCAAGAGCTGCTGGAAACACACAAAGGGCGCCTCAAGTTGCGGAAACTATTGTTCGCGAACAGCCTAAAATCGGTCGCAACGACAAAGTAACTATAAAAAATGTGATGAGTGGTGTGAGCAAAACGCTGAAGTATAAACAAGCTTTACCATTGATCCAAAAAGGAGAATGGGTGCTGATAAGAGAATAAAAAATTATTGCAACTTCAATATAAAATTGGGGTCCGGACAATTATCTTTATAAAACTCAACTGCATTGGCATTACAAACTCCGGGATAATCGCCAAAATTTCCTTGTAAATCTTCAATAATTTGAAAATGTAAATGCGGCGGATAGTCTCCGTTTACCTTAGGACCGCCTAAACGCCCGACAATAGCACCTGCTACAATTCTTTGCCCTATATCTAGGTTAGCAATGGAATCCAAAGATAAATGCCCATACAGTGTGAAAAACACAAAATCTTGCAAATGGTGTTCCAAAATCAAAGTCGGCCCATAGTCTCCAAAAGCAGTGTTGTTCTTGAAGCTGTGAACCACCCCATCAAATGCAGCCAAAATAGGGGTTTTTTCAGTGCACCACAAGTCCAATCCTAAGTGGATGTTTCGTTGCTGTTCTAAAGATTCATTTTGAAAATGAATGCTGCGATTGTAAATCAATCTTTTTTCCATATAACCGCCATAGGCGATTGTTTTGGAATGGCTATTAAGAAAATGATTGATAAAACTTGAAAATGATTTGGAAGTTTCAAAATCGACGCTTTCTAGTGCTACATTGGAATCAGATAAATCAATCGGTATGTAAGAACTCAGATCGATTTCAGAATCCATCAGTCTAACACTTTTCCCAACAGTATATTTTAAAAAATCTGATAAGCTCATTTGTTGAATTTAAGGATTGAAAAATCAAAAATCCGAGGCTTTTTTTGATTAAAAAATACTACCGTAAATTGATAAATGTAAGTTTTAATTTAATAAATAAAATATAAAACAAATAACCAGAAATAGCGCCAAAAGCCAAGCCACAAACAACATCTAACGGGTAATGTTTTCCAATATAAATTCGGCTATAGCCTACCATCAAACTCCACGGAATCATTAAAAAAATAAACTTTTTATATTTTGATTTCAACATTAAAATGGTGAAAACCGCCGCAGCCATGGAATTTGAGGAGTGCCCAGAAAAGAAGCCAAAACCATGACAATCGCCCAATCTTAAAAACTCGACAACGCCTTCCTGTGCACAGGGTCTTAAACGCTCGAAACCGTCTTTGAAAAGATTGGTAACTTGATCGGTGAAGGTAATCATAGCGGCCAAACATACTACCAGTAATCCCACCCCTTTTTTACCAAGCTCCTTAGCCATTAAAAACAATAATAATACATAAAGTGGTATGGAAGACCATTTATTGGTAACCGTAAACCAAAATCCATCCCATGACTCATGACCCAAGTTGTTCAAGTAAAGTAATAACTCACGATCAAATTCTAAAACGTAATCAAGCATGGCTTTTATTCTTTTTCATATTTCTGAACTTCTGAATCGTAAAAAGCAGCAGCCTGGACAATCGCATTTTCTGCTTCGGACTGCAATTCTTTTTCGTCTTGCTGGTCAAAATCTTCGAACCATTCAATTTCATCTGTTTCAAGATTTATGATAAATCTTGGGAATTCTGTATGGATTACAAATATGGCGCTGGGATAATCGGAGTGATCCCCTAAAATAAATTTTGGCAATGTCATGCAGTTTTCTTTTTAGTAATAAATTGTTTTGAAAGATAATCAAATCGCAGGTATAAAAAAATTGAAGAAGCCGTAAGCCCCGCCAATAAACCCATCCAAATCCCGGCACTTGCGTACATATACTCACTACCGAGATAACAACAGAGTGGGAACCCCACTACCCAATACGAAACAAATGTAATCAATGTGGGTATTTTAACATCCTGGAGTCCTCTAAGGGCGCCTAAAAATACCACCTGTGTACTGTCGCTAATTTGAAATAAAGCGGCAATAATAAGCAGCTGAGATGCGATGAGAACAACTTCATTGTTGTCCTTGAAGTTATTAAGATCATTAACATCTAAATAAAAAGTGGGTAATGCCTCGTGAAAAGCCATAAATAGTACAGCAAAAATTGCTGCAAAGATAAGACCCATTAGAAAAATTGATTTTGCAATCCTCCGCAGTTCAATAGGTCGTTTTAGTCCTTTTTGATTACCAACTCGAATGGTCGCTGCAACTCCGAGACCAACGGCAATCATATAGGTCATTGAGGACAAGTTTAATGCAATTTGATTAGCAGCCTGAGAATTTTTACCCAATGTTCCACTCAGCCAAATAGCCGCCGTAAAGACTCCAATCTCAAAAAACATTTGCAAAGCACTTGGCAATCCTAAATTGATAATTTTTTTTAGCATTATATTGTCTACTAGGGTGAGTTTAAGCCCTATTAAATAGGCTTTTGTTTTATCAAGGTTTTTCAAAAAGAACCACATTAACAAAAGCATGATAAAACGAGAAATAAGCGTACCAATGCCGGCACCAACCACCCCCATTTTTGGGAATCCAAATTTTCCAAAAATCAATACATAGTTAACAAAAACATTAATGATATTGGCAATGAGGGTCGCATACATAGGATATCGTGTGAGGGATAAACCGTCGCTAAATTGCTTGAAAGCCTGAAAAATAATAAGTGGGATTAATGAAACCGCAATAACATCAAGATAAGGAAGTGCAAGACTCACCACTTCCTCAGGTTGGTCCATACTGTACATCAGGGGCTTTGCTAGTAAAATCAATACAAAAAGCACCAAAGCAATCGTGGAACAAAGTATGAATCCATGCTTTAAAGCAGATTTGCCACTGTCAAAGTTTTGCTCAGAATGTGATTCTGCCACTAAGGGTGTGATTGCCGTAGAAAATCCAATACCAAGGGCCATGGCTACGAAGAAAAAACTATTGCCCAGAGAAACGGCGGCCAACTCTGCTGCACCCAATTGCCCTACCATAATATTGTCGACAAGACCTACAAGAACATGCCCCAACATACCCAGTATCACAGGGGCTGCTAAGTGCCAATTGTATCTAAATTCTTTTGTGTAAGCGTGCCACATAAAAACAATATAAATTTGTCACTCAGTGCTATTGGTTCTCAGAACTTTTAGCGGGCTGTTTAAAATCAAAGCCGTCTTTCAAAAGCAGATTGTACCAGGCAAGAATTTTTTTAATATCACTTGAATAAACACGGTCTTCATCAAAGTCTGGTAAAATCGAAAAAAAATAAGACTCTAACTCATCTTTGGGGGCTTTTGGACTCACTGTGGTTGCCTGACCTTGTTCTTTTGTAAAAATCTTTTTAAAAACTTCCAACAAAGGTACTTGTTCTTCAAGGGTATAAATGGATATTTCGCTTAACAAACTCAAGCTTCTATCCATTTTTACGAATCGCTTTTTGTTGTCTATCATAGATTGTACAACATAACCGCCACGGCTTGGATTGATTAATTTATACAATCCCGGTTTTTTTGAAATTGCCAATATTTTTTCTAAACTCATAAGGATATTTTTAAACTCTTTTTTTAGAGATTTTTGGAAAACGCATACGGTAATCAGTGCTAATTTTTCCTTTGCTGATAGAACTCAATTTACTTTTAATCAGACGTTTTTTAAAATTGGACACTTTGTCTGTGAATAAAATACCTTGAATGTGGTCGTATTCATGCTGAATGACGCGCGCAATCAATCCGTCATAGACCTCAACGTGAGACTTAAAATTCTCATCTTGGTAGCGGATTTTAATTTTTGGTTTCCTAGAGACTTCTTCGCGAATATTGGGAATGCTTAAGCAGCCCTCATTAAAATTCCACTCCTCCCCACTCTCTTCAATAATTTCAGGGTTTATAAATGTTTTTTTAAAGTTTTTTAATGCTTTTGTTTCTGATACTGACAAAGATTCATCATCTGAAAAAGGCGCTGTATCAACTAAAAAAAGACGGATGGACCGCCCAATTTGTGGAGCCGCCAATCCTACGCCATAGGCCCCATACATTGTTTCGTACATATTGGCTACAAGGATTTTTAAGTCCTTGTAATCCGACGAAATCTCAACTGCTTTTTTTTTCAAAACAGGATCTCCATAAGCAACAATTGGGAGTATCATTTATCATTAAATTTGGGTCAAAAATACAACTCTCTATTTTGAAAAAATAATGGAATGTAAATTATTTACGGTTTAGGTAAGATTGAAGAATCAAAGTGGCACTTATTTCGTCGACCATGGCTTTGTTTTGCCGCTGTTTTTTTTTAATTCCAGAGTCAAGCATGGACTGAAATGCCATTTTAGAAGTAAACCGTTCATCTTCTCTTTCAATAGGAGTGTTTGGAAAGGCATTTTTTAAGCTTTCAAGAAATGGTTTGATGAGTTTTTCACTTTCTGAAGGTGAATTATTCATTTGTTTGGGCAAGCCTACAACAAATACATCTACAACTTCTTGCGAACAATAGGATTTTAAAAAATCTAATAAAGAATGTGTTTCAACAGTATTTAAACCAGATGCGATGATTTGAAGCGGATCGGTGACTGCAATACCCGTTCTTTTTTTTCCATAATCCAATGCTAAAATTCTTCCCACGTTGCTAAAATACAATTTCAAAAATATAGAAACCGCATAAATAATTAATTTTCAAAAACTGAGATAAACTTCTAACACTTTTTTGAATAAGACTTATATTTGTTTTACAATTTATTTGATTATGAATTCACTAAAACAAACCATTGAAGCAGCTTGGGAAAACAGAACTTTACTCAAAGAAAAAGAAACACAAGCAGCCATAAGAAGCATTATTGCACTTTTAGACGAAGGAAGCCTTCGTGTTGCAGAGCCCAAAGTCGATGGATGGCAGGTAAATGAATGGGTGAAAAAGGCCGTAGTGCTCTATTTTCCAATTCAAACGATGGAGACTATTGAAGTTGGTCCTTTTGAATTTCACGACAAAATTCCATTAAAAAAAGATTACAAAGCCAGAGGTATTAGGGTGGTGCCCCATGCGGTCGCCCGCCATGGCGCGTATATTTCCAATGGAACCATTCTAATGCCCAG
>CAJWDI010000020.1:0-25541 GCA_913031185.1 uncultured Flavobacteriaceae bacterium
TTAACATGAATATGTAAATATTGTCCATACTACTAATTTGTTCTATGTTTGCTAAGATCATAATTTTTTTGGTTTATTTAGTCAATTAAATTAAATTAAAAATGAAAATCAAAACCAAGTCTAAAAGCAATCTTATCGTCTTTCCCGTCAACGGATGTATAGCTAAGATCACTTTGCACTTTAAGTTTATGCCCAACAACAAATTTATTAAATCCAAGCGTGTATTGTTTTGTAGGCTCTTTTGCGGTTACCGCTTCAAACTCTAATGTTGTAAAGCGTGCTGCAATTTCATAATTGCTTTTAAATAAATAGCCGGCTTGTAAATTCAAAGCATTACCAGTGAGAACAACATCCCCTGTTGGCGTAACGCCATCGACTTCTGTCGCAATTTCGTCACCTGCAGTTCGTTTTGCATATTCCCCCATGAATGAGAATCCATTGTGTTTGTACATAGCATCTATAAATATGGTTGTTTGATCTGTTTCATAAATAGAACCATCAGCTTGTAACATATAATCTCCAGCAAACCCTCTCTCTCTAACGGCCCCTTGGTTATAATTATAGGTCATTGAGAGCATGAGCTTTGGTATCTCTTCTCTTTTTAAGTCTGATTGGGTATAATCTCCTTTTGATTTAAAGGTACCAAATGGTAAGAGCTCAATCCGCCCCGTGTATTGTAAGCCACCTTCGTTTCCTTCTGTGACATTTCTTCCCTCTCCTTGCGACAATGAAAATTTTTCGCGCATTAGAAAGTCTCCTCCAAGATTTGTTTTATGCCGAATCTGGATTCCCATATCCCGATCAATTGTAAAACGGCTGTTTAATAAAGAACGGTCAATGAGTTGAAGATCTCCAGAAGAAACCACCCGTTCAATATTACCAGGTAACTTTGTTTGCCCTGCCCAGAGTTCCCAGTCCTTTGCAAACTGCCACATTATTACAGCGTCTAAAATATAGCGCGGGGTGTTTCGGTTAAACTCATTGCCACCAGACATGTCTCTGTTTGACAAACCAAGCTCAATTTTATACCTCAATTTGGGGCTGTAAGCAAAGCCATCAAATTTAAGTCGTGAGCGTCTAACAAGGAAGTTTTGTTCAGCACTTTCATAAAGGTCTCCATTGTGGTTCCAAGTCGAGTTGTACCGCACCTGAAAACGAGGCGCAAACTTTATGCTGAAGGTACTGTCTTTTGCAACGAAATTGATCAATCCCTTACCAAAGGAAGTATCGCTAATTTCTTGTGCTTGTGAATTGAGTGTAAAAAGGATAATTGCTATCCAAGTGGCTTTAAATTTCATTTTTTCTATTGTTATTTTATCTAGTCACAAATATAATTTTGATTTGACTGTCTTTATGTATTCAATATTTTATAAAACTATTATCTAAATGTTATCAAATCAACTCAAAGTCTCTATATGGGAAACATTTACTTAACATTGAAAATTAGTATCTTGCGAGCATGAATGACATCATGCATTGGGAGCAATTATTATCTTTAAAAAGACAGGGGGATACCAACAAACGCTTGCGCAACGAACAAGACGAAACCCGCTTGGGGTTTGACGTGGATTACGATCGTATTATTTTCTCACCAGAATTTAGAAGTCTTCAAGATAAGACCCAAGTTATTCCATTGTCTTCCACTGATTTTGTACACACCCGACTGACCCACAGTTTAGAAGTGAGCGTTGTGGCGCGTTCATTGGGACGGAAAGTAGGGGAAAAAGTCTTAGAAAAGCATCCCGCCCTATCTGAGGTTCACGGCTATAAACCCAATGATTTTGGCTCCATCGTAGCGGCCGCCGCTTTGGCACATGACATCGGAAATCCACCTTTTGGTCATTCTGGAGAAAAGGCCATTGGGCATTTTTTTACAAATGGCCCAGGTAAAAGTTTCAAATCAGAATTGAGCGCTAGAGAATACCAGGATCTTTGTGATTTTGAAGGCAATGCCAATGGTTTTAAAATCTTAACCCAAGATTTACAAGGCCGACCAGGGGGCTTGCGTCTCAGCTACGCCACCTTAGGAGCCTTTACAAAATATCCTAAAGCGTCCTTACCCAAAAAGCCCAGCACCCATGTGGCCGATAAAAAATATGGCTTTTTTCAAAGCGAGGCGGCTATGTTTGAAGATGTCGCTAAGGAATTGGGCTTGTTAAAAAGTATAGGGAAATCAGCAGGCCAATTTTCCAGACATCCTTTAGCCTATTTGGTAGAAGCTGCGGATGATATATGCTATACCATCATCGACTTTGAAGATGGTATTAATTTAGGTCTTATTGAAGAGGACTTTGCGTTGGAATACCTCATTAAATTGGTCAAGGGCAACATTCAAACGGAGAAATACAATGCGCTGCCGAATAAAAAATCAAGAGTCAGCTATTTACGCGCTTTGGCCATAGGCACCTTAATTGACGAGGCCGTTGTGCTTTTTGTACGCCACGAGGAAGCCTTGCTAAATGGAAGTTTTGAATGTTCACTTTTAGACAAAAGCCCCTACAAAGCCCAAATGGATGATATTATCAAACTGAGCATTGATCGCATTTACAACTCTAAAGAAGTGATTGACAAAGAGATTTCAGGTTTTGAAGTCATCAACGAATTATTGTTGCGCTTTGCCACGGCGGTTAATAATTGTTATGAAGATCAAGGCAGCCATTACGACGAACTTCTTCTTAAAATGTTGCCTTCAGAGTTTGATTTTACACAGCCAAGTCTGTACAATCGTCTCATGGGAGTTTGTGCCGTAATCGCTTCTTATTCGGACAGCAAAGCGGTTTTAACTTATAAAAAATTAAAAGGGTTAAAGTTTTAGTTTTACAACACAAAACAACTAGATGATAAGCCTATTATTACAGGTACTAAAATTCCCGTTTTCCAAACTCACTGTCAATAAATTTGGATTTATTTTTACCATCTTTAAAGGTATAGGTAAGGTTTAGTGTTATCATATCAACTTCATAAATATAATTTGTAGTTGTATAAAAACTTTGGTCTCTAAAAGTGGTGATTCTTTGTTCGTTGGTATCCAGCCATCCCATATCTATATTCTTCCACTGTAAGGTAGCGGTCAAGGAGTTGTCTAAAAAGGATTTATTAAAGGTGAGGTTAGGCGCATAATACCTAGAGTCTTCGCCCTGAGCGGTTACTCTGTCTGACAAATAATTAAAGCTAAACTGAACCGCAGCATTGTTCCAAAAACGGTAGGTGGAATTTAGATTCATAGAGTAAACAGTAGTTTTTGTATTTAAGGCAAAGCCATCAAAACTCCCGTCAATTTCATAGTTGTAAATATTGGCTCCTATGAAATTGGACCATTTTTGATTTATTTTGAATTCCCCACCCAATTCCAAACCAATGGATTGACCTTTGCCAACATTGGAATAGATTCTGTTTAAGATGCTGTCGTTGTAGACCGTATTAACACGGTTCACCAAATTAGAAGTGTTCCTAAAATAAGCTGTAGCATAATACGAATTGCCACCCCTTAGCTTTTTATCAAACCGCAGTTCCAATAAATCAATAAACTCTGGTCGCAACAAGGGGTCTCCTTGCTCCAAAGTTTCTGAGTGTTCACGCTCTGGAAAAGGGTTCATTTTAAATGTGGTGGTACGCTCCACACGTTTACTGTATGAGGCTTTTATATTTGTTTTTTTGTCAATGACATAGCCTAGGGTAGCGGAGGGGTAAATTTTTACAAAATTATAAGTGTAAGTCGTATCAATTGTATTGCTGCGGTCTTTTAAATTTAACTCTCTTGTCATGGCCTCGAGCCTGGCACCAGCGGCATACTGCCAATTCCCTTTTTCGCCACTTAATTGTCCGTAAACCGCATTGATACTGCGGTCTAAATTTACTTGACTTGAAAATTCTGGGATCAGCTCAAAAGGCGCCTCAAAATCAGTTCTTCTTTGGTAAATAAAGTCCCCTTTATGGTTGAGGTTTCTGTACTGATATCCCATTTCAATCTGTCCTATAGCAAGGGGCTTAAACCTATAATCGGTCTGAAATCGAACTCCGTTAAGGGGGTTTTCATTGGTGTTGTACTCATCTTGGTATAATATATCATTATCTGGAAACCCAAGATTTTGGTTTTCTGTAGGTCCGCCTAACATGGTATATTCGAACAATAAAGAGGCGGATAATTTAGCTTTGTTTTTAAAACGGTGATTGTAGTCCAAACTTCCGAGTGCAAAATCACTTTTACGTTCTCTGAGGTTGTGGTTGAAATATTGAAAAGTATAAATCCTGTTGTCACTGTCTGCGGGCGCTAGGGCATGGTTGTCGTAATACACAATGTCTGCCAAGCGTTTTTTACTGCGTTTGCCAGCATAAAATCCTATCGTAAAGTTGTTTAAAGAATCCGGCATAAAATCCAATGTAAAACGGCCATTGTAGCTCAGTTCGTCAAAACTGCGTTCGCCAGTTGATGGGAAAACAGTTTTAATATTGTCCAAGATAGTATATACCTCGCCTTCGCGTCTGCCACCTAAATCATTGCGCTGTAAACTTCCTCCTAAGGAAATATTAAATTTGTCTTTTTGGATGTTATAGGTGGCTTCCAAGCCATAACGCTGGTGAATTTCTGCATTGTCATATTTTTCAATTGAGGGCGCACCACCTTTGACTGTGATCTGTGCAAAAGCGCCATTCGTGGCTTTTTTTTTGGTAATTATGTTGACAATTCCCGCCTTGCCTTCTGGGTCGTATTTTGCGGAGGGCGCTGTAATGAATTCTACCTTTTCAATGGCATTGGCAGGCAATTGAGAAAGAATGGTGTTGATGTCTATTTGGGTTGGCCTGTCATTGATTAAAACGACAAAGCCAAAACTACCTCTCACACTCAAGCGACCTTGTCCATCCACTGCAACTGCTGGCATATTTTTAAGCACATCCAGAGCTGTTCCGCCTTGTGCAGTCTTAAACTTTTTAGCATCAAAAACTTGCTTATCAATGGTATTTATGACCGTAGCTTTTTCTGCTGTGATCACCACTTCATCAAGTGCATTACCCAAGCTTAGTTTGAGAAGACCCAAATTATTTTCTGTATTTTTCGTAAGCACCACATTTTTAAGACTTAGGGTTTGGTATCCCATAAAAGAGGCTTCGAGATTGTAGCGGCCCTCTGGAATTGTTTCAAAAATAAAAAAGCCCCTAATATCGGTCACGGTTCCGCTGACCAAATCGCCGTTTGATTGTTTGAACAGTGCTGCTGTTGCATACTCTAAAGGGTTGTTATTTTGATCAACAATTTGCCCTTTAATTTGCGCGAAGCTTAAAAGGGGTAATAAAAACATAAAATAGAGATAGTCTTTCATTTTTTTTAAATTAGCTCAAAGATACAGCACAATTAATGCACTTTAAAATTATAAGGATTATTTTTGATTTATGGAGTTAATTTATGACGACACTTATTTTATGAAAAAGGCCTTAGTTGAGGCAGAATTGGCTTTTGAGCAAGGGGAGGTTCCCGTTGGCGCTGTTATTGTTGTCAATCAGCAAATCATTGCCAGAGCACATAATTTAACAGAGCGGTTAAATGATGTAACTGCCCATGCCGAAATGCAGGCCATCACATCGGCTTCAAATTATTTAGGTGGTAAATTTTTACACCATTGTACGCTATATGTGACTTTGGAGCCTTGTCAAATGTGTGCAGGCGCGCTTTACTGGAGTCAGATTTCAAGAGTAGTCTATGGCGCAGAAGATAAAGAACGGGGTTGCAGGGCCATGGGTACAAAATTACATCCTAAAACAAAACTGGAGGGAGGCGTACTGGCTAAAGAGGCTTCCGATTTATTAAAACGGTTTTTTGTGGAGAAACGAAACTTAAATTAATCAGTCTTTGGCCTCATTATATTCCCGCATCTTATCTAAATTTTCCGCGGTGAGCATATAGTCCGCCATTTTTTTATCTTTCCATCGGTAATAAGAAAACAAGGGGAATACAATCAAAAAAAGGCCCAAAACACCGAAGCCAATAAGCTTCTCGGACATGGCAATTTCCTCCGCCTTCATTATGGGATCTATGGTGTCTGAGTCAGGGATGGCAAACCCAAGCCCTATTGAAGCAAACGCAGAGATGCAAAGAAACCAAATTAAATATTTCATTGGATGGGGGTGTTATTTTGTTTTTAAACCCAATTCGTCTAGCTGCGCTTTATCAATGGGCGCGGGGGCGTCTATCATGACATCTCTACCAGAATTATTTTTGGGAAAGGCGATAAAATCTCGAATGGTTTCTTGTCCACCAAGAATTGCGACCAAGCGGTCCAGTCCAAAGGCAATCCCACCATGTGGCGGTGCACCATATTCAAAAGCATTCATCAAAAATCCAAACTGTGACTTTGCTTCTTCTTCAGTAAAGCCAAGATGTTTAAACATCAAAGCTTGGGTGGTTTTGTCATGAATACGAATCGACCCCCCTCCAATTTCATTCCCATTCAACACCAAATCATAGGCATCGGCTTTGACCGCGGCAGGATCGGAATCTAATAAACTAATTTGTTCTGATTTAGGGGCACTAAAGGGGTGGTGCATGGCGTGATAGGATTGGGTGTCTTCGTCCCATTCCAAAAGTGGAAAATCGGTCACCCACAAAGGGGCAAATTCTTTCGGGTTTCTGAGGTTTAAACGCTCTGCAAGTTCCATCCGCAAAGCACTTAATTGTGCACGAACTTCATTTGTCTTTCCAGAAAGTACACAAATCAAATCGCCAGCTTTGGCATTTGTTGCTTTAGCCCATTTGGCCAAATCGTCTTGATCGTAAAATTTATCTACAGAAGATTTATAACTGCCGTCTTCATTGCAACGCACATAGACCATACCAAGGGCCCCAATTTGTGGACGTTTGACCCAATCAATCAGCTTGTCAATGTCTTTTCTAGAGTACTCGTTTCCACCTGGAACTGCAATACCAACCACAAGGGCTGCTTTGTTAAAGACGTTAAAATCCTTGTGCTGTGCGATGGCATTGAGCTCCCCAAACTTCATCCCAAAACGAATGTCGGGTTTGTCGTTCCCATAGGTTTTCATGGCTTCATCGTAAGAAATGCGTGGAAATGCATCCACTTCAACACCCTTTATGGTCTTTAGGAGGTGACGGGTCAACCCTTCAAAGGCATTAAGAATGTCTTCTTGCTCCACAAAGGCCATTTCACAGTCTATTTGGGTGAATTCAGGCTGGCGGTCAGCTCGTAAATCTTCATCCCTAAAACATTTTACAATTTGAAAATATTTATCCATACCGCCAACCATGAGCAATTGCTTAAAGGTCTGTGGCGATTGTGGAAGGGCATAAAATTGTCCCTCATTCATACGGCTAGGCACCACAAAGTCTCTTGCACCTTCTGGAGTTGATTTGATGAGGTAGGGGGTTTCAACTTCAATAAATTCCTTAGAGGATAAATAGTTCCTAACCTCTTGGACCACTTTGTGTCTAAAGATAAGTTTGTTTTTTACTGGGTTTCTACGCAGATCTAGATAACGGTATTTCATGCGCAATTCTTCACCGCCATCGGTCTCATCTTCTATGGTAAAAGGGGGCACTTTTGCGGTATTGAGTACTGTTAGGGCAGTTGCTAAAATTTCAATCTCACCTGTAGGTATGTTTGGATTTTTAGAAGCGCGTTCAATGACGGTCCCAGTCACTTGAATAACAAACTCGCGCCCTAAGCCCCTGGCCGATTCCATCAAATTTTTATCCGTTCGATCGGCATCGAAGACCAATTGCGTAATGCCATAGCGGTCGCGTAAATCTACCCAAGCTACAAATCCTTTGTCTCTGGATTTGTGGACCCAGCCAGAAAGCGTTACAGTTTGATTGATGTGTGAAGCGTTTAGTTCGCCACAGTGATGCGTTCGATACATGTCATTCTATTTGTTGTACAAATTTAAGATTATTAAACTAAAACAACAGCATCTAGGCTGCAACATTCATGCGTCTTGTCTTAATTTTATTGATGAGGTAATATAAAATAGGGACCACGACCAAGGTCAAAAAAGTTGCAAAGGTAAGGCCGTAAATGATGGCCCACCCCATTGGTCCCCAAAAGGCAACGTTTTCACCACCGATGTAAAAGTTTGGATTCAGTTCTGTTACCAAAGTTTTGAAGTTGATATTAATACCCAAGGCCAAGGGAAGCAAACCTAAGATGGTGGTGATAGCAGTTAATATCACTGGTCTCAAGCGCGTTTTACCGCCTTCAACCACACATTCTAAGAGTTGTGAGCTTGAGAGTTTTTCCGAGGCCTCTAAATTGAGAGCTCTGCGCTTTCTTTTGATAGTCAGATTGATGTAGTCAATCAATACAATAGCATTATTAACGACAATGCCAGCCAGTGAAATGATGCCTATCATTGTCATGAGAATGACAAAATCCATTCGGAAAATAAGCAATCCAAAAAGGACACCAATCAAACTTAAAACAACGGATATTGAAATGATAATTGGGGTGCTTGCAGAGTTGAATTGGGCGACCAATATTAAAAAGATCAAGAGTACTGCAATTAAAAGTGCTTTGCTTAGAAAAGCCATTTCTTCCGCTTGTTTTTCTTGTTCGCCTGTAAAGCTAATTTCAAGGCCTTTCGGAACCTCAAAATCTTCAATAAAGGTTTTAATTTTTGCATTGACATCGGTTGGATTATAGCCGCTCAGTACGTTTGAGTAAACCGTGACCACACGATCCATATCAATGCGTTTGACTGCATTAAAACTGCTGTTGTTTTGGGTGCTGGCCACCGCTGAAATCGGTACCTGTTTGATGCGTCCACTGCTTTGATTTCTAAACGTGATTTTCTGATTCATCAATGCATTTCTATCGTACCGAAATGCGTTGTTAAGCCTGATATTGATAGGGTAGTCGTCTTTTAAGTCTTTGTAAGTTGAAACTTCTTTACCATAAAGCGCGGTTCTTAGACTGCTTCCAATTTGTGCCGTGGAAATACCAAGACGCCTTGCTTTTTGACGGTCTACTTGTACCAACAGCTCTGGTTTTCCTTGATCAATATCCAATTTTAATTCTTCGATACCAGGAATGTTGGCCCTGTCAATAAATTGTTTAAGGTTGTTGGCGGTTTCTAATATCAATTCGTAATTATCCCCTTTGATTTCAAGGTTGATTGGAGATCCCGTGGGGGGACCATCAGCGGGTTTGTCAACAACAATTCGAACGCCGGGATAACCTTGAATGACCTCTCGAATGTCCCTAAGTACTTGTTCAGAGCTGATGCCTTTTCGGTCTTGAAACTTTACAAAATCAACCGTAATTCTTGCTTTATTAGGAGTGTTTCCTCCAGTTTGTCCTCGGCTTGGATCGGCCGTTCCTTCTCCAACTTGACCAATAACGGAGGTCACAAGAAAGTTCTCTCCGTCGGTTTCGTATTGCATTAGATGGTTCTCTATGTCGGATTCAATTCTTTTGGATAACAAGTTTGTTTCTTCAATGTCTGTTCCTATGGGGTATTCTAAGAACACAAAGACTTGCTTTGCTTCGGTATCAGGGAAGAAGAGTATTTTTGGTGGAAATAGATACATTAAACCAGCGGCTAAGAAAAGTAAGGAAAATGTACCCGCAAGAATACCATAAGGATTTTTGCCCCTTAAGGCATAACTCAGGAATTTTTGATAGGATTTTTCTAGTGTGTGAATAAAAGTTAATTTGTTTTCTTTTTTGGGAATAACTTTCATAAAAAGTGAAATCAACATAGGGTTGATTACCAATGCGACAAATAGGGAAGAGCTCAATACAATGATCAATGTAATGGGCAGCCATTGCATGAATTCCCCAACAATACCATCCCACAATACCAGTGGTATAAAAGCAGCAAGTGTGGTAGCCGTAGATGCGATGATGGGCATGGCGACTTCTCCAACGCCTTTTTTTGTAGCTTCAATTCTCGAGTGGCCTTTGTCCATTAAGCGGTAGACATTTTCTACAACAACAATTCCATTGTCTACAAGCATACCCAAAGCGATAACCAATGAAAACAGCACCATGGTGTTGAGAGTGACCCCAAGAAAGCTTAGGATTATAAAGGATAATAACATTGAAAGCGGAATCGCAATCCCTACAAAAAGTGCATTTCTAAACCCTAAAAAGAAATATAAAACCGCGACGACTAAGATAATTCCCAAAACAATGCTATTTTCTAGGTCTGCCACCATCGTTTTAGTGTCGTTAGATTGGTCATTTGTTTTGGAAATAACAAGGTTTGATGGAAAGACATTGGCTTTTGCAGTTTTTATAATTTCATCAATTTTAGAAGACGCCACCAACAAATTTTGGCCACTACGTTTTTTGACATCCAACATTACCACAGGCTGTAAATACTCCCTAGCATAGCTTTGTTTTTCCTGCTCTTTGAAAGTCACATCTGCGATATCTCTCAAGTAAACAATGTTGCCCTTTTCACGTTTTACAACAATGTCTTTAACCTTTAAAGGATCTACAAACTCACCGACAACGCGAACGTTTCTGCGGGTACCGTCTTCTAGGATGTCTCCACTTGAAATGCTCTGATTTTCGAAAGCAATGGCGTTTTCTACATCTGTAAAGCTAATTTTTGAGCTTTCCATTTTATATAGGTCTATAGCCACTTCCAACTCTTTTTCTTGAACGCCACGAATATCTACACCAGAAATTTCTGTAAGCGCTTCAATTTCATCTTCCAGATATTCGGCATAGTCTTTCAATTGATCCATAGAAAAATCTCCCGAAAGGTTGATGTTCATAATAGGCATTAGTTCACTAAAATTCACTTCTGTTACGCTGGGCTCGCTTGGCAAATCTTTTGGAAAATCTTTATCCGCCATTGCAATATCCACACGGTCTTTTACCTTAAGAAGCGCTTCAGAGGGTGTTATGTCAAAATTGAATTCCACCTTGATGCTTGAATAGCCTTGGATCGAATTGGATGTGATTTTATCAATTCCCGTAATGGCATTGATTTCTTTTTCCAGGCGTTTGGTAATTAATTTTTCAACATCCAGCGCTGAGTTTCCAGGATAGGGTGTTGCAACATATATTTGAGGAACAATGATTTCTGGAAAGTTTTCTCTTGGCATGCTGATGTAGGACAACAATCCCCCCAATATTACGATGAAGGTAATGACCGCCACGGTCGATTTGTTGGAAATTGCCCAAGACGAAAGTTTAAATTCTTTAAATTTTTTAGTCCCCATGGTTTGATTATTCTGCTAGAATTACAGTTTCATTGGCTTTGATCAATCGCGCACCTTTGTCAACAATAAGCGCACCTTCTAATAGGCCATCGGCTATAAAGGTCTCATTAGAATAGGTCATTTTTTCTACTATATAGGTTTTTTCCACCAAATAGCCCTCCTTTTCTTTTTTTAGGGTGTACACATAGGAATCACCTTTGCGGTCCTTTTGAATTAATTTGGTTGGGATGACGATGCCGTTTTGCTTGAAGTCATTGATTTTTAGATCCGCCAATAAATTTGCTTTTAATTCATTTTTTGGATTATCCACATTAATGCGAATTTTAAAACTACGGTTATTGGGATTGATATAATTACCAACTTGGCTAACTTTGGTGCTTATGTTTTTACCAATGGTTGGGAAAAACAGCTCAACCTCCGTTCCTTTTTGAATGTACTTAAGATAAGTTTCGGTGACCTCGCTTTCTACATGAACTTGTTTTAGATTTACCAAGCGAATTGCAGGCGCCATTGGGTTAGCAAGGCCGCCAATTTTAGAGAACACCTCATCCACAGTCCCAGAAAAGGGCGCTGAAATTTTAAGTTTTTTCGCTTGGGCCTTTAAACTTTCAATGCGATTTTCGAGCCCTTCTTTTTTAGCTTTTGATTGTAAAAATTGAATTTCACTGCCAATGTTCTGATCCCATAAACGCTTTTGACGCTCATATGTGGTGCTGGCCAATTCCAATTGTGTTTGCAATTCTGCCATATTGGTTTTTAGAACTGAATTGTCAATTTGAATCAAGGTTTGGCCCTTGTAAACGTTTTGTCCCGCTTCCACAAATATGGTTATAATACTGCCACTGCTTTCTGGGTATAATTCGACGCTTTGCTCTGCTTCAACTGTACCTTGAACTTCAATAAAATGTTGAAATAATTTCCTCTGTGCTTTTATGGTGTTAACGGCAGTTAATCGCTTGTTTGTGTCTAATTTAGAGATGTTTAGTTCCACCGAATTAAGCAGTTGACTCAAACTGTCAATCTGTTCAATTAGCATTTCTTTTTTGCTGTTAAGCTGTAAAAGGTTATCGGATTGTTTCACTGTCTTTCCGCAAGAACTTACCAATACTATAATGGCATATGCGTATATTTTTTTCATCCCGACTTTCATTTAATTTATTGGATTAGGGTTTAACAATACGTCCAATGCAATGTGTTTGTTAAGCACAGAAAGCATGGCTTCCATATATTGCTTTTGGGCGGTGTATAGCTGCGTTTGTGCTTGGCTGAGCTCAAAGCTCGAGGCCAAGCCTTCAAAGAACTTTATTTGGTTTTTCTCTTCGATGCGTTTGGCTAGATTTTGGGCCTGTTTTTTGTTTTCTAAATCCTGTTGTGCAAAGGCCAATTCATTTTGCGCCCGTTTAATTTTAATTTCCAACTCTTGTCGTGTATTTGCAAGCGTTCGTTCTGACTTTTCAAGCGTTATTTTAGCTTTTTGTGTCGCTGCCGATCTTCCCAAGGAACTGAACATGGGGATCGACATATTGACTCCAAACAATGAGGCACCAAACCATTTTTGTGTGCGATCTAAAAAATTAAAGCGGTTGCTATTACCTGCGTAGCCCCCATTGATGAACGCATTTATTGTAGGCAAGGCCTTGCTTTTTTCAAGTTTGAATAACAGTGCATTGGAACGCATATTGTTGAGTGCAATTTTAAAATCAATGTTGTTCTCCAAATTACCATTTGAAGTTTCGGTAGGATACAATAAAACTTTCACGACCAAATCTTCCATTCGGTCTGTCAAATTAACGGGAGTGTCAATATTGAGCCCAAGGGTTAGATTGAACATCTCATAGGCCAGGTTTTTAAGAACAGCATTGTAATTTCTGGCACTCACCAAACCAGCGCGAGTCAACTGAAGCTGTTCAATGTTTTCAACTTCGGTCAAACCATTTTCGTAGACTTTTTGAAGTTCTTCAATATTTTTTTCAAGGACTTCAATGTTTGCATCTAAAATTAAAATATTTTCCTCCGCTAAAAGGATACTGCCATAGGCATTGGTTACAACTTTTCTTAATTCGCTAAGTGTTTTTTCTTTGGCATTTTTTGAAATTTCTAAATAAACTTTAGAGGCCTGAAGTGCGACAAGGTAAGAGCCATCAAATAGTTTTTGTTTTAAGGTAACGGTTCCATATACTGTTTGCTGGGTTCCAAAAGCCACTTCAATAAAATCGCCTGGCATGCCGCCAAAAAATTCAGCAGGGATAAGAGAAATTTGTTGCTCAATCCAATTGTTATACGAAATGTCTGCATTTATTTGGGGGAGCCCTGTGGCTGTGGTTTCCCATTTCTGAAGTTCCGCCATACGAATATCACTTTGACTGTCCAATGCCATTTTATTATTGGCGTGCGCGTAGTCAATCGCTTCATCTAACGAAAAAAACAGCGTTTCGTTTTGCGAAAAAACAGAAAAAGAAAAAAGTAAAAGGGCAAAAACTTTGTGCATTTTAGGGCTTATTATTTTGAATGAATTTGTTTAAAATCTTAAAGCCTTTGTCAGTGACAATGGCGCGAAGGTGGTATTCTAGATAACTATTCATCAAGTAATTTTTGTTAAATTGATCTTCTTTAAAAACCGTTGTATCCCTAATTCCCGACATGCCTATGAAATAAATTCTTGAAATAAATGCCACATCAATATCGGCTCTAAAAAGCTTTAGTTCAATTCCTTTTTTTAAACTCTTTTCAACTGAAGAATGCATTTTTTCAAACTTTTTGATTTCGAGCTGTTCAAAAATAGCGGGATAGTATTTTTTGAGTTGAAATTGAGCAGAACCGCGCTCGTTTCTTAAATAATGCATGATAAACTTATTTATATCATACATCTTTTCAATAGGATTGACCGCATTTTCATTGATCTGTTCAATATTTCTATGAATGTATTCTAGAATAGAAAAAGTCACCGAACGCACCAATTCTACCTTATTAGAAAAATGAGCGTAAATGGTTTTTTTGGATATGCCCATAGCATTGGCGATCTCATCCATCGTCACATTTTTAAAGCCGAGACTTAAAAACAATTCTTCTGATTTTGATATAATTTTTGCTTTCATAAAAAGGACTGCAAATATAACACAGGAAACTTAAAAAACAATAAAAGTTTCCAAAGTTTTACATTTTTTTAACATTTGTTGAACCTTAGACGGTTTATAAATGTAAATCTGTTATTTTTGTTTAAATGAAAGCCATACAGCATTACCATTCTCAATTTATTGCACATTTAGAGGCTTACAATAAAGCGCGGGCTCCTTTAAGCTTATACGAGCCTATTCAATACATTCTTGGACTGGGTGGTAAACGTTTACGCCCCATATTAACCTTGATGACTACGGACTGCTTTGGTGGTGAGGTTTCCAATGCTTTAGATGCGGGTTTGGCGATAGAGGTCTTTCATAATTTTTCATTGGTTCACGATGATATAATGGACAATGCGCCACTGCGTAGAGGTCAAAAAACCGTTCATGAAAAATGGAATTTAAACACTGGAATATTATCTGGAGATGCAATGCTTATAATGGCCTATAAATTATTTGAAGGCTACAATGCAAAACAGTTTCAAGAATTGACAGCATTGTTCAGTAAAACCGCCTTGGAGGTTTGTGAAGGACAGCAATACGATGTTGATTTTGAGACCCGAACCGATGTCAGTATTCCAGAATACCTAAAGATGATTGAATACAAGACCGCTGTTTTGGTGGCAGCGGCGATGCAAATGGGGGCGATTGTAGCAGAAGCTTCCAGGGAAAATCAGCAAAAATGTTATGATTTTGGAAGAAATCTTGGAATTGCGTTTCAATTACAAGATGATTTCCTGGATGCCTTTGGAGACCCAAAAACTTTTGGCAAACAAGTTGGCGGGGATATCATTGAAAACAAAAAAACCTATTTATATCTCAAGGCCATGGCGCTTGGATCAGAATCGGATAAGCGTAAGTTAAAAACCTTGTATGGTAAAAATTCAGTTCATTCAGATGAAAAAATAGCAACTGTACTTCAAGTTTTTGAGCAAACCGGTGCTGCTGATGCCACAAATCAATCAATACAAGATTACACCAAAGCCGCCTTTGATGTTCTTAATTCACTAGAAATTGATCCAATAAAAAAAGAACCCCTTCGTGATTTTGGGATACAGCTGATGACACGAACGTCTTAAAAATCCTTGTAATCTTTCTTATATTAAACCTTAAAAACACTGTGTGATTTTGACAAAAGTTGTATTTTTGATTTAAGAATTTTAAGCGCGTTTTTTACAGGACGTATAGACCTATATGGATAAGTATTCTTTTTTAAATGCTGCACATACCGTTTATTTCTCTGAGTTGTATGAACAATATCAGAAAGACCCCGACAGTGTGGAACCCAGCTGGAGGGCTTTTTTTCAAGGTTACGATTTTGGAAGTGAAACCTATGGCCTAAACGGTGAAATCGTAGAAGGCGTTAGCACTCAGGTTCCAGAGCATGTTCAAAAGGAATTCCAAGTTGTAAAGTTAATTGATGGCTATCGTACTAGAGGCCATTTATTTACCAAAACAAACCCAGTTCGGGAACGCAGAAAATATGCACCAACCTTAGAAATTGAAAACTTTGGATTGCAGTCCAGTGATCTTGATATAGTTTTCAATGCGGGAGAAATTTTAGGGATTGGTCCTAAGACCCTTAGAGAGATTCGGCAACACTTGGAAGCTATTTACTGCGATTCCATAGGAATAGAGTATATGTACATCCGCCAACCCGACGAAATTCAATGGATTCAAAACCGATTAAATCAGAATGACAATCATGGCAATTTTTCTGTAGAAGAAAAAAAACACATTCTAAAAAAACTAAATGAAGCCGTGTCCTTTGAAAACTTTTTACACACCAAATATGTCGGTCAAAAACGTTTTTCACTCGAAGGTAATGAGTCGCTTATTCCCGCCTTAGACGCTTTGATTGAACAAGCTGCCTCTTACGGCGTAAAAGAATTTGTGATGGGCATGGCGCATCGTGGTCGCTTGAGCACACTGACCAATATTTTTGGTAAATCTGCAAAGGACATATTTAGTGAATTTGATGGCAAAGATTATGAAGAGGAAGTTTTCGATGGCGACGTAAAATACCATTTAGGATGGACCAGTGATCGTCTAACAGACAATGGCAATCGGATTAACTTGAGCATTGCTCCCAATCCCTCACACTTGGAAACTGTTGGTGCTGTTGTTCAAGGGATTACCCGTGCGAAACAAGATCAATATTACAGCGATAATTTTAGTAAAGTATTGCCCATTGTTGTGCATGGAGATGCCGCTATTGCGGGCCAGGGTCTTATTTATGAGGTAGTACAAATGGCTAAATTAGATGGTTACAAAACCAATGGGACCATACACATTGTTGTCAACAATCAAATCGGGTTTACAACCAACTATCTAGATGGTCGTTCCAGCACCTATTGTACGGATGTTGGAAAGGTGACACTTTCTCCAGTGTTACACGTCAATGCAGACGACGTTGAGGCTGTAGTTCATGCCGTACGATTTGCATTGGATTTTCGAATGGCGTTTAAACGCGATGTTTTTATTGATTTGTTAGGCTACAGAAAATATGGACACAACGAAGGCGATGAACCGAGGTTTACACAGCCAAAGCTTTATAAAGCCATTTCCAAACACAAAAACCCCAGAGATATTTATGCAGAATTGCTCGTTAGTCAAGGCCTTATTGATCACAACCACATAAAAACACTAGAAAAAAATTACAAAGCCAGCCTAGAGACCGAGCTTGAAGACTCACGAAAGGACGACAAGACGGTTATCACCCCCTTCATGCAAGACGCCTGGACAAACTTCAAAAGAGCCAAAGCGGATAGAATGATGGAAACTATTGATACGTCGTATCCACAAGAAAAACTAGCTCAAATTGCGAAGGTAATTTCAACCCTGCCTGAGGGTAAAAAGTTCATTCGAAAAATTGAGCGATTGGTGCAATCCAGACTAACGATGTTTGACAATGATAAGTTGGATTGGGCCATGGCCGAACATTTGGCCTATGGATCGCTGCTGGAGGAAGGTTTTGATGTTCGAATCTCTGGTCAAGACGTGGAACGCGGGACGTTTTCACACCGCCACGCCGTGGTCAAAGCCGAGGATAGCGAAGAAGAGTTATTATTGCTTAACAACATATCTAACTACCAAGGTCAATTTCAAATTTATAATTCCTTACTGTCTGAGTATGGGGTTGTTGGTTTTGATTATGGGTATGCCATGGCAAGTCCAAATACGCTAACCATTTGGGAAGCGCAATTTGGCGATTTTAGCAATGGCGCTCAAATCATGATTGATCAGTACATCTCCAGTGGTGAAAACAAATGGAAAACGCCCAATGGTATTGTCATGTTATTGCCACATGGTTATGAAGGTCAGGGCGCCGAACACTCCTCAGGGCGCATGGAACGTTACCTCCAATTGTGTGCTAAAAATAATATGTTTGTTGTCGATTGTTCTACTCCTGCCAATATGTTCCACTTATTGCGCCGCCAATTAAAATCAGACTATAGAAAACCCCTAATCGTCTTTACACCAAAAAGTTTGTTAAGACACCCTAAAGTCATTTCTACAGTAGAAGACTTTTCAAATGGCCGTTTCCAACCATTGATAGATGACGTATCAGCCAAAGCGTCTAAAATTAAAACAGTCGTTTTTGTCACCGGTAAGTTTTATTATGACTTATTAGAAGCCAAAACATCACTGGCCCGGACTGATGTTGCTCTGGTCCGCATTGAGCAATTATTTCCGCTTCCCGAAGTTGACATTGCTTCTGTTTTATTGAAGTATAAACAAGCCTCAGATGTTGTTTGGGCTCAAGAGGAGCCCCGAAATATGGGCGCTTATGGCCATATGTTAATGCATGTTGAAGCCGCCAAAAATTGGCGCGTCGCCTCCAGACGCAGTTACAGTGCTCCAGCCGCAGGAAGTGCAACGCGTTCAAAACGCAGACACCAAGAGATCCTCGATTTTGTCTTTGATAAAACAAAGGATAATCAGCGTAAAAAATCGAAGTTAAAAAATACTTAGGACTTCTATTTACCTTTGCAGTTTTTGAACGTATTGAGCCAACATATTTTGCAATTTTAACTGAGTATTTAACGGAGTTAATTGTTAACCTTTTTGTATTTTCAATTTATTAAGCGATACTTTTGTTACATTAGCTTCAAATAACAGGATATAACCTATTATGAAAAAATATTTTGTAACAATACTATTCATTTTTTGTATTGAAGCTTTTGCTCAAACAACTCTTTTATGGGAGCCAGTGCGTAAAGACGCCCAAAATAAATCCACTAAGTTATCAGATAAAGAAAACGCCTTAAAAACGTATAAGCTATTTCGGTTAAATTTAGAATTATTACAATCAAAGTTAGAGGATACTGGGAGCGGGAATGCAGATCAATACGTCTTGATTCAACTTCCAGATGCCTCTGGAAAACTGTCTTCTTTTAAAGTGGTGGAATCTTCCATTATGCACCCAGATTTACAAAACCGTTATTCCTCGATCAGAACTTATAAAGGGGTTGGGTTGAAGGACCCCACAGCGACCTTGCGCTTTAGCTTGAGTCCATTAGGGTTTCATGCACTGTCCTCTTCTGGTCGTCGTTCTGCTTTATATATCGAGCCCTACAGTAAAAATGATGCAAACTTGCATATGGTATTTGAAAAGGATGCCATTAACAATACGAACTTAGATTTTGAATGCCTCGTGGAAACAGATCTAGACAATATGGAACAACGCTTGTCTAATAATTTCAATGGCGCTGGGGATATTGACGACCAAAAATTAAGAAAATACAGATTGGCATTGAGTTGCACAGGAGAATACGCTCAAATTTTCGCCGGTAGCGGTGATGAGATACAGCAAAAAACAAACGTACTTGCGGCCATGGTCACATCAATCAACAGAGTGAACGAGATCTTTGAGCGCGATTTGGGCATTCGTCTGGAATTCGTTGCCAATAATGATCAGGTCATTTATTTAGACCCTTCTTCAGATCCATGGAATGGACCTGCTGTAGGACCAGAACAAATCGAATTCAGCACAATATCCGCTGAAACTCTTGACGATGTAATCGGTGTCAACAATTATGATGTTGGCCATAACTTTAATGACACAACGTATGATATTGGAGGGTTAACCTTTGCATTTGGAAGCGCAGGATGTATAGGCTGTGTTTGTTCAGCAGTCTCACCGGACGATTTTCACAAGGGGCGTGGTTGGACCGGCTTTAATAGCACTGTTGGAGATCCCCTTTTCATTGATGTTGTTGCCCATGAATTTGGGCATCAGTTTTATGGATTTCACACCATGAATACGTGTAACCGCACTGGCTATAATACTGAAGTAGAACCTGCGAGCGGTAGTTCTATAATGGGCTACGCTTCATCTGGGATTTGTCCTCCTAATGTTCAGAATAACGCTGACGCTCATTTTAATTATGTCAACATCAGAGATATTGGTGGTTTCATAAAAACAGGATACAATGATTATGTCAACTACGACGTTGGGATATGCGATAATAGTATAAGTATTCAAAATCAACCCCCAACAGCGAATGCTGGGAATGACTATATAATTCCTACCAGTACACCCTTTTTTCTTTCAGGGACTTCATTTGATTCGGACGGTTTGGAATCATTGACTTATAATTGGTCTCAAAATGATAATGAAGAAGCCCCAAGCAATAGTGCTCCGCAGTCCGATTGGTCTCAAGGTCCGTTGTATCGCTCTCTATTGCCCTCTACTTCTCCAATCCGGTATTTCCCAAAATTAGAAACCGTGGTAGCGGGCAATTTGTCTTCAGCATGGGAAGTAACGCCCTCTGTAGCAAGAATGCTTAACTTTGCATTCACAGTGAGGGACAATGGCAGTGGTTTTTTGGGTGATAATGGCACTGGTCAGGTTGCGACCGACCAAATGATGGTTGAAGTAGTAGATACTGGATCCCCATTTCAAGTAACCTCTCAATCTGAATCAAATCTTACATGGGTTATTGATTCTTCCCAAACAATTACTTGGGATGTTGCGGGGACCACAACTAATGGCATTAATGCGGATTCCGTCGATATATTGTTGTCCATTGACAGTGGTGAAAATTTTGACATCATATTGGCCTCAAATGTCTCGAACAATGGCTCAGCAGAAATTACAGCACCTATTACTCCAGCTGCATCATGTAGGATAATGGTAAAAGGAACAAATCATATTTTTTACGCTGTAAACAGAATTCCATTCGCTATAAATCTTTATCCAACAACGGACTGTTATGTTTACAATTCTGACGAGAACCTAAATTTGGATATTCCAGAAGGTGCTGGAGTCGAAGAATTCGGAGATTATTTATTCCAAACTATTGAGGTTACAGAGGATGTTATCATCTCAGATGTTGATTTTAAAATTAATATAAGTCATGCGTGGCTTGGCGATTTAAACATCATTCTTGAGCATCCTGATGGTACTCAAATCGTTCTTCTCAATGAACTATATTGTAATAATGAAGATAACTTAGACATTACATTTGACGATGAATCGACATTAGATGTTGTCTGCTCAAACCCCACTGTTGGCATTTACAAACCTACCGTTACGCCACTATCCAATTTAGATGGTAAAAGCAGTTTGGGCACCTGGACCGTTGGTATTCGGGATTATTACAATGCAGACGCGGGAGTTTTAAATAACTTTTCACTAACATTCTGCACCACTCTAAACTCTCTCGGCACCCCAAATATTGAATTAGACCTTATAAAACTCTACCCAAATCCAGTTCAGGAAACATTATTTATAGATACTATAAGAGAAGATATAAGCTACACGTTATTTGACTTAAATGGCAGGGAAATTTTCAATACTTCAAAAAAAGTGATTCCGATGGCGTCTCTCAGTAATGGTGTATATATTATTAAAATAAACGCTCAAAGCCAAAGTATTTACAAGCGAGTTATCAAGAAATAGTTCTGAATTTTACAAATTTTAGATCACATCAAATAACTTAAACTGCACTAAAAACTTCAACAAAATATTTTTAAAAATATTGGGAAGGATTGAATATAATAGTAACTTTGAATTTTATAACTGAATAACAAAATCTTCAAGGGTCTGTACAAAAATCAAACCTTATGATTTTAGAAATGAAAGTGCCTTCGCCGGATGAATCCATAACTGAAGTTAAAATAGCAGAATGGTTGGTACAGGTTGTAAAAATAGTAATACTTTTGAAAAACCAATAGATTAAATTTGTATGATAAAAAATCACACTAGTTATTTTTGGATTTTTTTACTGCTGTGTTGCTCATTAAATTTATTTGCCCAAAAAGATCGTATATTTTGGACAAAAACCACCAAAGAAAACAACTCAAAAAAGGAACTTAGAATCCGAAAAACCAATCCTAAAAAAGCACAGTACTATAACTTAAACATTGATGCACTAAAGGATTATCTGAGAGACGCTCCACAGAGAAAAAGTAAGGTAAATATCTCACCAAAGTTTGTCGACTTTCCAACTGCACATGGTTCTTTTGAAACTTTTAGCGTTTTTGAAGCTTCGATTTTGGAAAAGCCACTTCAAGATAAATACCCTAGCATAAAAACTTATGCTGGGAAAAGTATTTTAAACCCTTCGAATACCATCCGTTTTAGTATAACAACACAAGGGCTTCACAGCATGTCATTCAATAATACTTATGGAACTCAATTTATTGACCCTTATACCAAAGATTTAGATTCATATATTATTTATTACAAAAAAGATTTACCTGTTTTGGATAATCTATGGATTTGTGAATTTGATGACACCACAGTAGAAAATATACAACAGCGAAATGCAGCTAATGCGAGCTATTCTAATGCGAATGATGGTATTATGCGTGATTTTAGATTGGCACTAGCCTGCACCGTAGAATATGCTGAATTTCATTGGACTGCAGCAGGACTATCAACAACAGCCACAGAATCAAGTAAAAAAGCGGCCGTTCTGGCAGCGATGGTAGTTACCATTAACAGAAATAATTTTATTTATGAAAGAGATTTATCTGTTACGATGACTATTGTTGCCAATAATGAAAGTATTATTTTCATTAATTCTGATAATTTCACAAATAGCAATGCTGGGGCGTTAATAAACCAAAGTCAAACTGTGATTGATGCAAATATAGGTTTTGCTAACTATGATATTGGCCACACCTTTTCTACAGGTGGCGGAGGTTTAGCACAGCTTAATTCTCCCTGTACTGGATCTAAAGCAAGAGGAATTACGGGTTTAAATAGTCCTGTTGGAGATTCTTTTGATGTGGATTATGTTGCCCATGAACTAGGTCATCAATTTGGTGCACCGCACACTTTCAATGGTAATAGTGGGGGTTGTAATGGAAATAGAACAGGCTCTAATGCATACGAGCCCGGAAGTGGTACAACAATAATGGCCTATGCAGGGCTGTGTGCGCCCCAAAATGTACAATCCACTAGCGATGCCTATTTTCATCAAAAAAGTTTGCAAATGATGTGGAATAATATTGTTAATGGGAATAGTACCTGTGCAACACAAACCCCCTCAGGGAATACTGCACCAACCTCTAATGCTGGAAACGATTATATCATACCTGCATCCACCCCTTACAAATTAACTGGAACCTCAACTGACTCTGACGGAATTACAACACACACTTATACTTGGGAACAATACGATTTAGGCCAAGCTGGGGTACCTCAAGAAACCAACGATTCTGGACCACTTGTTAGATCTTTTGAAGGAACAAATAACACAACCAGATACATTCCAAGAATATCAGATATCATTTCAAACGGAGGCGTGTCTACTGAATGGGAGAAATTAGCTTCTGTTAATCGCAACCTAAACTTTAAGCTTACTGTTAGAGATAATGACTCTAATGGAGGGCAAACAGCAACAGACCAGATGACCGCAACTGTAGTCTCATCCGCTGGTCCATTTGTAGTTACATCTCAAAATGGGAATGATCAATTTTGGACTGTTGGTTCAACTGAAACTATCACATGGGAAGTTGCAGGGACTACAACAAACGGTATAAATGAAGACAACGTAGATATTTTGTTTTCTAGAGATGGACTCCGTTACAATACCTTTTTGGCAACTAATGTCCCAAACGACGGAAGTCATGACATTACCGTTCCGGATTTTATCTCAGATACCTGTCGAATAATGGTAGCAGCTTCTAATAACATATTCTTTAACATCAATACACAAAACATCGCTATTAGTTCAGAAGAAGGAAGCTGTAA
Source organism: uncultured Flavobacteriaceae bacterium (assembly GCA_913031185.1). Classification (GTDB taxonomy): domain Bacteria; phylum Bacteroidota; class Bacteroidia; order Flavobacteriales; family Flavobacteriaceae; genus UBA3537. The sequence continues at coordinate 23,507 of CAJWDI010000020.1, forward strand.
TACTTATGCTTCTGAAGTTGAGTTGAACCTAGACATACCAGACGGTGCAGGACCTAATGAATTCGGAGATTATTTATTCCAAACTATTGAGGTTACCGAGGATGTTATCATTTCAGATGTTGATTTTAACATTGATATTAGTCATAATTGGCTTGGCGATTTAAACATCATTCTTGTGCATCCGGATGGAACACAAATCATACTCCTCGATGAAGAATATTGTAGTAATGAAAATGATTTAGACATTACATTTGACGATGAAGCGACAACAGATGTTGTCTGCTCAAGCCCATCTGTTGGCATTTACAAACCCACCGGTACACCACTATCCGATCTAGATGGTAAAAGCAGTTTGGGCACCTGGACTGTTGGTATTCGGGATTATTATAATGTAGACGCGGGAGTTTTAAATGACTTTTCACTAACACTCTGCACCAATCAAAACTCTCTCGGTACTCCAAATATTGAATTAGACCTTATAAAACTCTATCCAAATCCAGTCGAGGACATATTATTTATAGACACTATAAGAGAAGATTTGAGCTATACGTTATTTGACTTAAATGGCAGGGAAATTCTCAATACTTCAAAAAAAGTGATTCCGATGGGGTCTCTCAGTAATGGTGTATATATGATTAAAATAAGCGTCCAAAACCAAAGTATCTACAAGCGAGTTGTCAAGAAATAGGTCTTAATTTTACACATTTGAGGATACATCAAATACCTTAAACTCCACTAAAAACTTCAACAAAATATTTTTAAAAATATTGGGAGAGATTGAATATAATAGTAACTTTGAATTTTATAACTGAATAACAAAATTTTCAAGGGTCTTTACCAAAATCAAACCTTATGATTTTAGAAATGAAAGTGCCTTCGCCGGGTGAATCCATAACTGAAGTTGAAATAGCAGAATGGTTGGTGCAGGATGGCGATTACGTTGAAAAAGACCAAGCCATCGCTGAGGTCGATAGCGATAAAGCGACGCTTGAGTTGCCCGCAGAGGTGAGTGGAACCATTACGCTTAAAGCTGAAGAAGGCGATGCCGTTGCCGTTGGCTCTGTTGTTTGTCTTATAGATACTACGGCTTCAAAACCGGAGGGTAACCCCGATTCCAACACTCAGGAAACACCGGCCCCTGTAGTTCAGCCGCCATCCCCAACAGTTGACACTAAATCAACCTATGCTTCAGGGACTGCCAGCCCAGCAGCTAAGAAAATTTTAGCTGAAAAAGAGATTGATGCCGGTACAATCACTGGCACAGGAAGAGATGGCCGCATTACAAAAGATGATGCTATAAAAGCAGTTCCTTCAATGGGTAAAAAAATTGACACTGAAGGACGCGGTGTTAAACGCACTAAACTCTCCATGCTCCGCCGAAAAGTTGCAGAACGCTTGGTGGCCGCCAAAAATGAAACGGCCATGCTTACGACGTTTAACGAGGTGGATATGTCGCCTATTTTTGAATTGAGACAACAATACAAAGAAATATTTAAAGAAAAGCACGGGGTCGGTTTGGGCTTTATGAGCTTTTTTACCCTCGCTGTGGTTCGCGCTTTAAAACTCTTCCCTGCCGTCAATTCAATGATTGAGGGTAAAGAAATGATTTCCTATGATTTCTGTGATATTAGCATTGCGGTTTCAGGGCCAAAAGGGTTAATGGTTCCCGTTATTAGAAATGCTGAAAACCTTACGTTTAAAGGAGTTGAGTCTGAGGTCAAGCGTCTAGCCATCCGAGCAAGAGCGGGGCAAATTACAATCGATGAAATGACTGGGGGTACTTTTACCATTTCCAATGGTGGTGTATTTGGCAGTATGTTGTCAACACCCATTATCAATCCACCTCAAAGTGGAATACTTGGGATGCACAATATTATTGAGCGTCCTGTAGCAGTTGAAGGTAAAGTCGAAATCCGCCCCATGATGTATGTGGCTTTATCCTATGACCATCGCATTATTGATGGTAAAGAATCTGTCGGATTTTTAGTTGCTGTAAAAGAAGCCTTGGAAAACCCTCAAGAGTTTTTGATGGACA
>CAJWDI010000021.1:0-25268 GCA_913031185.1 uncultured Flavobacteriaceae bacterium
CTTCTATTAGTTATGAAGCTATCCTTCCCGATACAAGAGTAATAAACTATTCACACACCAACCCCAAACCTGTTGCTCCAAATAAATTACTTATTTTAGTTGGAGCCCTAATCATTGGATTTTTAATTCCTTTTTCGGTTTTCTTTTTATTAAAAATATTGGACACTAAATTGCACTCCCGTGAAGACTTACAAAAATCTTTACCAAATCTAGATATTTTAGGAGAAGTGCCCTTTGTAGAAGATGTTAATGCGATTGCCAAAGATTCACGTGGTATGTTTGCTGAGTCAACTCGCGTAATTCGTTCTAATATTAATTTTAAATTGCCAAATCAAACTACGTCCAAGGTCATTTTGTGTACTTCTAGCATCAAAGGGGAGGGCAAAACGATTTGTGCCTTTAATATCGCTGCTAGTTACAGTGCTACTGGTAAAAAAGTAATTCTTCTGGGTGCGGACTTACGCAACCCTCAATTGCACAGTCTCCTAGAAATTGAAAGGGATAATCAAAAGGGTTTGAGCACTTCTGCGGTTTCTGAAAATCACACTAATTTTTCAGATAGTATCATGTCTTACAAAATATTCAATAATACCATGGATATTTTATTTAGTGGCCCTATTCCTCCAAATCCTGCAGAAATTTTAGGCTCATCAAAATGTTTTGATATAATTAATTCTTTGAAAAACATCTATGATGTGGTGGTTATCGATTCTGCGCCACTTGTTCTTGTCAGTGATACTTTACCTTTACTAAAGTTGGCTGATCTTGTCTTATACTCCGTTCGAGCCCATTACACCGACGTAAAGTTAGCACCTTTTATCAGAGGTCTTGTTGACGACAAAAAGATTGATAATATCGGTATTGTATTCAATGGTATTAAAGCGGGTGGTTCGTCCTATTACAAGTATGGTTATGGCTATAGATACAGCTACCAGTCGAGATACAACTACGGTTATGGCTACGGTTATGGAGAATAGAATGACTTATCAAATTCCAAATTGAGACTGTGATTCTCGAATTTTATGCCACGACTTTAACGCTTTTCTATTGAGTTGAATTTTTTTCAGTTTAGACAATTGAAGTTCATTGTGTGCATCTGTCCCCACGAAGTCATATAATCCTTGCTCTAACCAAGACTGTGCTTTCTTCTTAATTCCACTTCCATAAATACCAACAAGGGATAGGGCATTCAGCTGCATTTTAACGCCCTTTTTTTTAATCGCTTTGATGTTTTTGCTTCTCATGTGTACATAACGTTCGGGATGTGCGAGGATGGGAGCATAACCATTGTTCTGTAAATTAAACTGTACTTCATCAATTATTTTGACCGCTCCAAAAAATGGAATTTCAATCAAAATATTTTTATCAAAACAACAAAGTAATTTGTTTTCCATTCTTAAACTTTCCAAAAAGAACTCATCAACCATGTATTCTGCTGCATAGCCGCTGACTCGAGTTTCTGTATTTTTGGATTTTAGATCTAAAACTTCATAAGCCGTTTGTATGGTTTTTGGCGTATTTGGGTATAGCTCTTTATAAATATGAGGTGATGCGATAATTTTTTCAACACCAAGTTCAGTAAATAATTCTAACATTTTTAAAGACTGCGAAACCGATTGACTGCCATCATCAATTCCAGGGAGAATGTGATTGTGAAAATCCACCATATCACGGAATAGATTTTGTGGCTTTTTTCTGAAAAAGAATGAAAAACTCATGGCATTAGATTGGTTACAAATTTAATCATTTATTTAAGTATGTAGATTTCAATATAGCATCAATTTAGCAGCTTAAAAATTTTAACTTTTGTCCAATGAAATTAAAAATTCAACTAAATTTTGACTACGGCTTAAATTTAACTTTTTCCTTAATCGGTACCTTGCCAATTCTACTCCCCGGGTCGTGATATTTAACAACTTAGATATTTCTTTTGAGCTCATGTTCATGCGTAAAAATGCAGCCAATTTAATTTCTCTAGGGGAGAGTCGAATGTTATTACTAGAAAGGTATTCTAAATAATTGCCATGCACTTGGTCAAAATGATATGCAAATTCATCCCAGTTGTCATTTTTTGAAACTTCCTGATCTATGGTTTTTATCAACCGCTGTAATTGTTGTTTTGAATTCCCCTTTTCAAGCGTTCCTTCAATTTTGTCCTGAATATTTAAAATAAATTCTTTATTCTTAAGCAGTTGCATGGTAATTGAAGTCAACTGCTCGTTTTTTAAATTGAGTTCTGTCTGCAATTTCTCAGAATTTAACTTATCAATTTCCTGGTCTTTAATTTTCAATTCCTTTTCAATTTCTTCAGCTACTGAAGTATACCGCTTGCTTTGGATTAATGGGATGAGTACAAAAGCCAATAAACCCAGCGTGATGTATCCAAACTTAGCAGATTTTGTGGCATACCATGGCGCTTGAACTGTAAAGTATATTTTTGAAGCTTTACTTTCTTCTCCGTAAATATTGCGAGCTTTGACTTCAAAAGTGTAATCTCCGTAGGGGAGATGGTCGTAATCTTTTTGGTTTTCAAAAGCCCATTTGGACCAATTTTCATCTAATGGTGATAATTTATAGCTATAATTTAGGTCTTCAAAACCGTCAAAAAAAGCAGATGTGTATTTTATTTTTATGGTTTGCTCAGAATTCAGTTTTAAGTCTTTTGCCAATAAGGGATTTATAAATTGCGTTGAATCCTTATCATCCGTAATTTCAACGCCTCTTATGAGCGTTGAAAAGCTGCTATTTTTTTTGTGTTTTACAGAGGGGTCGTAATGAATAAAACCTTCTTTGGCCCCTATAAGAATATTGTTTTTATCAATTGTTGAAATATTTGGTAGATCATCGTTAATTAATTTGTTGATGTGTTTAAAAACAGCGGTCTCTTTTTTAAACTTACCGTAGTTTTCTTCTTTTAAAACACCAAACTCTTTGTTCTGGATGTAATAAATGGTATTATTTTGATCTGATTTTAAGGCACTAATATGGTCCTTCCCCAAAACTTTATCCAATAAAACATTTGGAGTGAATTTTTGAGAATCTGTATTAAAATCAAAAACCCCCTTTTCAGAAGTGAACACAAGTTTCCCATTTAAATTGTAGGCACTAATTAAAATATTTGATGGAAATCCATTGTCTTTTCCAAAATGTACTGGTTCTTTTTTAGGCTGCATTTGACTGTCTAATTCAATTCGAAAAGCGCCTTTGTAGCCGTGTGTCATCCATAGCGTACTATCATTTTGGAAAGCAAAAATTCTTGACGATTCATTTAGATTTGGAAAGGCTCCAATTTTTCGCCATTGGTTATTCTCTTTTTTAAAATAACAGATGCCTTGGTAATCGCCTCCCAAAATTAGGTTTGGTACTTTAGTATCGATAAAACGCCAACTCCCCATGTCATGAAATTTTTTAAGCTGAAGATTTTTAATTTCATAAGCACCATTGTGACTGTTGAGAAATAGGGAGCTTTCAATTTGTGAGAAATTATAAACTTGCCCCTCACTCTCTGGAATAAATTCATATTTTCCAGAACTAGAATTTTTTCCTTCGATATTTTGAGTAAAGACCCCATTACTGCTTCCTAAATACACTCTATTTTTAAATTTGTAACTGGCATATCCAGTGCCTAAGACCCCTACCTCATCATTAATCATTGAAAAAGGCAAACTCGTTTTTAAATAATCAATACCATTATTTAAAGCAATCCATAAGTTGTTAAAATTATCTTCGTAAATTGCTTTTACAGTCGTATCTGATAGCCCATTATTTTTAGTGTAATGGTGCTTGATGTTAAAATTTCCGTCTAAAATAAATAGACCTTTGTTTTGCGTACCTACGGCAAAATTTTCATTTTTCAATTTAACTACAGTATTGACTGTTCCAAATATCTTTGAGTGGTCTCTATGTATTTTTTTAAAATCATTGTATTTGTATATTTCACCAAATCTGGAAAAATAAAAGCTGTCTTTTTGGTGGTCTATAACAGCTACCAAATCGGGCAAGTCTTTGGTGCCTCTTATAAGAAAAAACTCTCCTGCTCGGTATTTGTAAAGGCCCTTGTCATAAATATGAACAAATAATATGTTATTGTTTTTAAAAGCATTAAGAATATAACCTGGAACTTCTAATTCAGAGAGTTCATCATTTTCATAGACAAGAGAAGTGTTTCCTGTATTGAAAACAATTTTTTCATCAATTTCAATAATCTTCCAAATTTCTGAAATGGTTTTATTGCTATTCTTTAGCTTGTTGTTAAGGCTGGTATAAGTCATACCATCAACACTGTTAGAGAAATAACCAATTTGATTTTGGCCTCCTACAAAGACTCTATTCTGATGATCAACTTTAACAGCTCTTATTTTAGTGGACAATGGCACTGAAAGTTGATTCCATTCTTTCCCATCAAATTCTAAAATGCCATCATTATTAGCAATATATAAGATACCGTTGCTGTCTTGGTCAAAACTCCAGTTTTGAATTCCTGCATTATAATCCATGGGATCAAAATGCGTTTTAAGCGGTACTTTATTCAGTTTTATTGTTTCATATTTCTGAGAATAAGATTTACAAAAAAATAGAATTAAGATTATAAAACAATTAAGCTTTATTGACATAAATACGAGTTTTTAAAAAAACTATAAGTAAGTTAATTTTTACAACTATACAAATATAAAAATTGTTATTGAAAGTTTTTGATGAGTTTAATTTTTATTTTATGAGAGTTTTTGATGAGTTTATTTTAAGAAATATCAACCTCAAAATTACAACTTATCTGACTAATTTTGTTTTAAATAAATAATTAAGTACTAAAACGTTTGAAAAAAATTGATATGAAAAAATCTTTACGCCTTATTTTTATTTTTGCATTGTCCATAAGTTACAGTCAAGAGGTGGTGCACATCAACTTTGACGACATCAATCCCGACGCCACTTTTAGCAGCTGGAACAATTCAAGTACGTTTGCATTTCAGCCCAACCCCATCCAAGATCCCGTTAATGCTTCACCCAACGTTGGTCAGTTTATAGCTGGGAATGACAACGGAATTGGTATAGGGCTCTCAAATCCTTCCTCGGTTTTCCCCAATCCATTTGATTTTACTCAATCCTCCCTATTCAAAATCAAATTCTTAGCAGGTGAGCCTGTCACCATCACCCTCAAAATTGAAAATCAACCAGATTGGGGGCCTCATAATTCCGAAACCTCTGCAACTTATGATGACACTCAACTCGGAGATTGGCAAGAACTCACGTTTGATTTCAATGGTTATTCCGACATGTTTATCAACAGCATTGTTATTAAAGTCGATGGCCCAAATTGGGAAGAAGGCGATACGCTTTATTTTGACGATATTGTGGGGCCTCCATTATATGCTACACCAGCTTTTGAATTTACACCAGCAGATGGAAGCACAGATATTTCCGTTGGTGGAAACATGGTCATTGAGACCAATAACAAATTTTATGACCCAGGTGCTGTAACAATCAACGACTTTTCAAATAAAGTTGCGGTGCGATTGGGGGATGAAAATGGTACCGATGTTGGCTTTGAGGCTTCTATAGCGTCCGATAGCAAAATCACCATAACTCCAGACTTAGACCTAAGCTATTCAACTACATATTGGTTTGGAATTATTGAAAACAGTATGTATCACTCAAATGGAACACAAAACATTGGTGCAGGTGCAAGTTTTACAACCAAAGCAGCTGTTGGTGGGGATATAAATATAACGATGTTTGATTATGAAAGTGATGAAACTGATACGCCTTTTGTAACATGGGGCTCAGCTGGTTTTGCAGCGGTTCCCAACCCTGCTCCGGATGCCATCAACATTTCCTCTACCGTAGGTCAGTTTACACACCCGGGTGGAGTATGGAGTTCAGGAATTGAATCAGAGGGCACTTTTGATTATATTGATTTTGCTGAAACCCCATTTTTTAGCATGAAGGTTTGGGTTGACAAACCAATAAACATTGTATTCAAACTTCAAAATAATCCTAGCTATGGGCAAAATAATGAGATTTATTATGCAGTAACGGAATCAGAAATTAATCAATGGATTCAATTAACGTTTAATTTTTCAAACGTCACAGCGTCTAATTACAACCGTGTTCAGCTGTGGTTTGATGGTGATACTTCTGGAGGTTCTGAAGCTGGAGATGTCTATTATTTTGATGACATTGTAAAGAGCAATGTGCCTCCAGCAGCCGAAGTTACATATAACCCAGCAGATGGCGCAACTGATGTGCTACAATATGCACAACTTAGTATAAATTCAAATTTCCAATTTGTGAATTTAGATGGTTCTGATATCGATGATGCTTCTAGCAAGCTCGAACTGAGAGAAAATGACAGCAGTGGTACACCAGTCCCTTTTGCAGCACTCATCTCAGAGGATAACAATACATTTACCATTGTTCCCAATGAGCTCCTGACCGCGGGTGCCAGCTATTGGTATGGCGTAAAGGACGGCGTGGTCAAATATGACGAAACTCAACAGACTATCTCAGGCTTGAATGCCACATTTACAGCCTCAAATGCGGGTCTTCCAAATATGGTTGTTTACAATGATTTTGATGGGAATTCACTTTGCTTAGTTTCAGAAGCAACAAATGATTTTGGAGAAACTGGTATTTCACCTTTATTTAACACATCTGCGCAAGACCCTCTTAATCCTAATAATTCCGTTATGGAATGGACTAAAGGTTCAACTTGGGGTGGCTGGGAAAGAATTAGTTTTCAATTAAATAATCCTATAGATACGAATTTAGGAGACACTTTTTCGTTCAGAGTTTTTTCTCCGGTTAAAACTGGTATAAGATTTAAACTAACAGATGCTGCATATGACTGGCAACAATCTGGTAATTATGAAACAGGTTTTGAAGAAAGTTTCCCAGACCAATTAATTCTTGCTGAAAATCAATGGAAAACTTTTTACTTTAATATTTCAGACTACGACCCTTTAGCTTTAAATAATGAAGGAAATCCATTGTATCCTGAAGGTTTTGTCTTAGACCACTTACAAATTTTCATTGGTCGTGGAGATGGAGAACCTGGGGTTAATTCTACATTCTATATAGATGACGTAATGGGACCTGATTTGCAAACAACAGCTGGTTTGACATACCTTGGTAGTAACATTATAAAGTTGTATCCTAACCCAGCCAAGGATGTTGTTTATTTAAAAAATGTTTCCGGCATCAAAACCATTATGATTAGAGATATTAATGGCCGTTTGATTAGTCAAATTAAAACAGACTTAAACGAATTTTCTGTAGAGGAGCTCAATCAAGGCTTTTATTTCCTTGAAATCAATGGTCAAACAAAGAAATTCATTAAAAAGTAATTGCTTTTTCTTACTGGGGTAAAATCTTAATTTAATTTATTATACCAGTTGTTTTTAATTATCAACCAATGCTTGTATTTAAAATGTTTTTACAAAATAATTATTCAAAATTTTTCGCATTCATTGCAACACTTTTTTTAAGTTTTAGCCTGCATGCGCAAATCACTATTGTTAAAGGAACCGTTGTAGATGAGACCGGTGTGCCACTGCTTGGCGCCACCATTATTGTGGAGGGTACCTCCAATGGAGCCACAACGGATTTTGATGGGAATTATTTGCTCAATGTAAAAAAAGAAAATGCAGTGCTTGTCTTTTCTTATTTGGGTTTTGAAACCCAAAAAATTCCGCTCGGTACTCAAAATGTAGTCAATGTAGTTTTGGTTGAAGATTTAAATGCTTTAGAAGAAGTTCAGGTTGTGGCCTTTTCCAAGCAAAAAAAGAGCTCTGTCATTGGCTCTGTTTCAACCATTAACACCTCAGATCTTAAACTGCCATCAACCAATTTAACGTCTTCATTTGCTGGACAAATTGCAGGTATGATTTCGTATCAACGCTCCGGAGAGCCCGGTCAAGACAATGCCGAATTTTTTATTCGAGGTGTGACGACTTTTGGTTACAAAAATGACCCCCTTATTTTGTTAGATGGGTTACAGATTACAACTTCAGATTTAGCACGTATAGAACCGGATAACGTTGCTTCTTTTTCCATTATGAAGGATGCAACTGCGACTTCATTGTATGGAGCAAGAGGTGCCAATGGTGTTATTTTGGTCACTACAAAAGAAGGAAAGGTTGGAAAGGCTAAAATATCGGTTCGTTATGAATCTTCCTTTTCAAGCCCATCCAAAGTAAATGATTTTATTGGTGCGGTTGATTATATGAAACTCTACAATAAAGCCTTGCGTGCTCGGGATCAATCTTCACCACTATTGTATTCCATTCAGCAGATATACGGAACTGAAAATGGGGGGGATCCAAACATCTATCCGGACGTCGATTGGTTTGATGAATTGTTTAACGATTATGCGCAAAATCAAAGGGTTAATTTGAATATTTCTGGGGGTGGAGACGTGGCTCAATACTACCTTGCACTGTCTCATATTGATGAGTCGGGGCTTTTAAAGGTGGATCCATTGAATAATTTCAATAACAACATTAATATCAAAAGGTCTAATTTACGTGCCAATGTCAATGTGAACTTGACCAAAACCACTAAAATAGCTACCAAATATTATTCATTATTTGAAAGATACAATGGTCCTACAGTAAGTGCCAATGATATTTTTGGTATGGTTGTACAAGCCAACCCTGCCAATTTCCCTAAAGTTTATGAACCTGACGAGAACACCATGAATTTCAGTCATACACTTTTTGGAAACAAAGGAAACGGTGGGTTTCCCAACCCTTACGCCGAAATGGTAAAAGGATATAAAGACCGCTTTTCTAATACCACACTTGCTCAATTTTCGGTTGAACAAAATTTAGACGCGATTACCGAAGGACTTCGACTTCGTGGGATGGCTTCTGTGAGAACTTTTCTTTCCAATGAAAATTCTAGAAGTTTTACGCCATTTTATTATGGTCTTTCTGAAATTCAAACCGATGAAGGTGTCGACTATTCGTTGTACAATATTCAAGAAGGTACGGAGTATCTAAATGCTCCCTCTGTTTCTAATGATGGCAATAGTAATTTTTATTATGAACTCGTTGCTGAATATAACAGAGAGTTCAATGAGAACCATGAAGTAGGAGGTTTGCTTGTCGCTAACTTCACTGAGGCGCTCAATACCATTGGGGGGGGGAATACCTCCTTTTCTACACTTCCATCAAGAAACATGGGTGTTTCTGGAAGATTCACCTATAATTATGGCAAGCGCTACTACACAGAATTCAATTTCGGTTATAATGGCTCTGAAAAGTTCTCTGAAGAAAATCGATTTGGTTTTTTCCCATCCTTTGGTGTGGGTTATATTGTATCCAATGAATCTTGGTTCGAAAAGAAACTACCAGCCATTAATTTATTAAAATTAAAATACACTTATGGTTTGGTTGGTAATGATGGAATATCCTCCCCTGAAGACCGCTTCTTTTATCTGTCAGATGTAAATCTTGACAACGGTGGTACTGGTTATGCTTGGGGTGCCGATTACAACAATTATTACAATGGATATTTTGTAAACCGATACGATAATCAAAATGTGACATGGGAGGTTGCAGAAAAATCCAACTACGGATTAGAGCTCGGACTATTTAATAAAATGACGCTTTTAGTAGATTATTTTGAAGAAAATAGAACAAACATATATATGCAGCGCGACTACATTCCAGAAACCATGGGATTGACCACAACCATTAGCAGTAATGTTGGTGAAGTAAAATCCAGCGGAATTGACCTTTCACTGGATTACAATCATGTATTTCCATCAGGTCTATACATATCAGGAAGAGGTAATTTCACTTATGCCACAAACGAAATATTGGTCAATGGTGAGCCACAATATCAAAATCAAAATTTGAGTAGGATTGGGTACCCAATCAATCAACAGTGGGGTTACATTGCAGAACGGCTTTTTATAGATCAAGAAGATATTGATAACTCTCCAGAACAGTTTAATGGTTTTTCTTCTAATAATGCTTACATGCCTGGTGATATCAAATACAAAGACGTAAATAATGATGGGGTTGTGAATGAATTGGATATGACCCCTATTGGCAAACCCTATGTTCCAGAAATTGTTTACGGTTTTGGAATTTCTGCAGGCTACAAAAATTTTGATTTTTCTATGTTTATGCAAGGTACTGCAAGAACTTCATTTTTCATTCAACCCGAAAATATTTCACCATTTGTCAACGAGAGAAATGCGTTGAGTATCATTGCAGATAATTATTGGTCTGAAAATAATCCCGATCCCAATGCCTTTTGGCCGAGATTGTCTACAAATGTGGTTGATAACAATGAAAAGCCCTCCACATGGTGGTTAAGAGATGGAGATTTTTTGAGATTGAAAAGTGTTGAATTTGGATACACCATCCCTGATAAATTTGGAAGTTTTTTCGCCGATGTGTCTGCTAGAATTTATTTCACCGGTTTAAATCTTCTTTATTTTTCCAAATTTGATTTATGGGATCCCGAAATGGCAGGAAATGGCTTAGGCTATCCACCGCAAAGAGTTTATAATATTGGTTTACAAGTTAAATTTTAAAAAGATGAAAAAAAGTATTGTATTCAAAAAAGTATTTGTAATATTTTTCTTGGTCACTTTTAGTTGTGAAGACTACCTAGATATTGTTCCAGACCGAACACAAGAGATAAGTTTACTTTTCAATAGACGTGAAACTGCCTTTAATGCATTGGCAAACTGCTACAGTTATTTACCTGTACAAGACGATATTTACGGAAGTTTTGTTCTTGCTTCAGATGAATTGACAACGCCATTCCAAAAGGAGCCAAATGCTACTAAAATGATGAAAGGTGAACAGTCTGTATCCAATCCAAAAATGAGTTTTTGGTCTGGTTTTTCAGGAGGAAGTTACCAGGGTTCACTTTGGGAAGCCATTCGAAGTTGTAATATTTTAATAGATAATATAGACTTGGTCATTGATATGGAACAACAAGAAAAAAATGAATGGAAAGCTGAAGCTTTATTTCTCAAGGCACACTATCACTTTTTATTATTAACCTATTATGGACCCATCCCGATTGTAGATGTAAATATTCCAATTTCTGCAGATGATAGTGAAGTTAGGATTGAAAGAAGACCGGTTGATGAAGTCATCACGTATATTGTAGAAACCATAGACGAATCCATCACAAATCTTCCATTGCGCGTCACTGGAACCAATGACCTTGGACGTGTTGATCAAGTGATCGCTAAAGCCATCAAATCTAGAGTGTTGCTTTACAGCGCCAGTCCTCTCTTTAATGGCAATTCGGAGTTTTATGCTGGCTTTACAAATAACGACGGGGAGAATTTATTTAATTTAAACTATGAAATAGAAAAATGGCAATTGGCCGCAGATGCAGCAGCAGATGCTATTTTAGCCGCTACTGGCCAGGGCGTTGCTATGTATGAATACTCTGGAGATGTTCCAACCTTTGATTCTTTTAATTATATCAACCCTTTTATAAAAAGCCAATACAATGCCAGATATACTGTGACAGATCCCTGGAATTCTGAGCTCATATGGGGAAATTCTAGTCCAGTAGACAGTTGGTGGAGAATACAGGCGGGCTCATTAATGAAAAATCCCTCTGCATCTTCAGGAGAAGCTGCGTGGCAGTGGGTTGCACCTACCATGCGTATGGCTGAGCTGTATTACACTAAAAATGGGCTGCCAATTCAAGACGATTTATCATTTGACTATAACAACCGATACGATGTGACTAATGTGGCATTTATTCAGCGCTATGTGGCACAATATGGACAAACTACCGCAAAATTGAATTTAGAAAGAGAGCCTCGTTTTTATGCCTCCTTGGCTTTTGATAGAGGCTTAAGTAGAAGCTGGGGAGAATTTTGGAACCTTAAAATGCGCAAAGGGGAGGCCCATGGGCGCAACGCCAATACAAGTGATTACTTGACCACTGGCTACGGTTTGAAAAAGATTGTACATCCCGATTCGGAAGGCGATACCTATTCAAAAATCATCCGCTACCCCTTTCCAATCATTCGATTGAGTGAACTTTATTTAAACCTTGCAGAAGCACTAAATGAAGTTAATGGTCCCAGTCAAGAAATTTATGATGCCTTGAATGTGATTCGTGATCGCGCAGGGATTCCTAATGTTCAGGACAGTTGGGGGGATGCTACCTTAACTTCGAATGTTGGTAAACACACCGAACAAACAGGGCTTCGTGAAATCATTCGTCAAGAAAGACTCATTGAACTCTCATTTGAAGGGCATAGATACAATGACATCAGACGTTGGAAATTAGGTCTTGAGTACTTTTCAACTCCGGTTAAAGGGTGGTCAGTTGATGAGGAAACCCAATCTAATTTTTACAATGTAATAGATGTTGGATTGCGCTCTTTTAATTCCCCTAGAGACTATTTTCACCCCATTAGTTTTAATGAGATAAACATCAATCCTAACTTGGTTCAAAACCCTGGATGGTAAAACTTTTATAAAAATGAAATATAGAACTATGAAAAAATTATTTTTGATCCCTTTGTTTGTTTTTGTAGCAGTTGCTTGTAGTGACAAAGAAGATGGTGATACGACGCCCCCAGGGGTTTTGACTGTTGATATGGTAACGCCTACCAATGGTGGCGGTATTATTAACTACACCCTCCCTGATGACAACGATATACTTTATGTAAAGGCCGAATACACGAATTCAAATGGTGTAGATGTGAGCAGGGCCTCTAGTAGCTACAACAATAGCATTGAAATTGATGGTTTAAATCAAACCACGGCTTTGACCATTACACTATACGTTGTTGATGAAAATTTTAATCAATCTGCTCCTATTTTTGTCGAACTGATCCCACTAGAATCTTTTATTTATTTGGTTCAAGAAAGCATTGAACTGGCAGCTGATCTTGGAGGTTTTAGAATTACTTGGGATAACATAGAATCTAAAACAGTTTATGTCTATGTGCACATTAACGATGGTACAGAAGAAGCAGTTAGAATTTTATCTTCTGACAATGCACAAGAATCCATCGCAGTTCGTGGACTGCCTTCCACGGAAATAAGTATTTCGACTCGGGTGCAAGATTTTGATGAAAATACAACAACACTTGAAGAAAAAGGAACATTAACACCCCTTTTTGAAGAGGTCATAGACAAATCAACTTGGACCCTTTTGGCTTCTCAATCTGTAAATGGAAATGCTTGGGAAGGCGATTCTACAAATTTCTGGGATGATGTCATTGATACCACTGGAAATAATTCGGATAACAGTTATTTTATGATTTGGAGAGATTTAAATGGTGGGTCTTTGAACTGGCCACTTGACCTTGTAATCAATCTCAATAAAAATGTAAAAATAACGCGGTTTTCAGTGTGGCAGCGTGCTTTTTGGTACAATGGCCCATCCGATGTTCCCTATTATTTTCAGGAAGAAAACATGAAAAGCTTTACAATCTATGCCAGTAATGATGCCCAAGTTTGGCAAGAATTAGGTCAATTTGACATTGGTGATCCTAGAGATTCAGAAGGTAATATTCCTGTATCTGCATTAGAATCTGCAGCCAATGGTCACGAATTTGAGCTTGACGCTGTTTCGGAAACTTTTCGCTATTTAAAATTTAGCGTTACATCAAATTACGGCAGTGAAACCTACGTCAATGGTTCAGAAATCACCTTATACGGATTGGATAATCTTTAATCGATAAATATTTATGCGAATTTTAATAGCCCTTAGTCTTTTTTTTAATTTGTCCTATGCCCAACTTTTGAGTACTTCAGGCTCACAAATCGTTGATGACAATAATCAGGAAATCATTTTAAAAGGTGCTGGTCTTGGAGGCTGGATGCTGCAGGAAGGTTATATGATGAATTCTGTTGGTGGTGCCGACACACAATATGAATTTAAAGACAACTTAACCGCTTTGATTGGTGCAGAAGAGACCCAAATATTTTATGACAACTGGTTGGCAAATTTTGTAACCGAAACCGATATTGAAGTCCTGGCTGACTTAGGTTATAACAGTGTGCGTCTGGCCATGCATTACAACCTATTTACACTTCCAATACAAGACGAACCTGTCGAAGGTCAAAACACCTGGCTCACTAAGGGTTTTGAAATGGTTGACGATTTATTAGATTGGTGTGAAGCCAACCAAATATACCTCATTCTCGACTTACATGCGGCTCCGGGTGGCCAGGGCGCGAATTCTGGTATTTCTGATTATAATCCCAACTTGCCCTCTCTATGGGAAAGTGATTTTAACAAGAGTAAGACCGTGGCACTTTGGGGACAATTGGCAGATCGCTACAAAGACGAGCCTTGGATTGGGGGATATGATTTATTAAATGAGGTAAACTGGACTTTGGGGACCTATGAACTTAGGAATTTATACGTTCAAATTACAAATGCCATTCGTGCTGTTGACACCAATCACATCATTTATATTGAAGGTAATGGTTATGCCAATGATTTTACGGGATTGACTCCTCCATGGGATGACAATATGGTTTACAGTTTTCATAAATATTGGTCTTACAACAACGAAGATTCACTGGATTGGGTTTTAGGGATGCGAGACCAATACAATGTACCCCTATGGTGTGGTGAAACTGGTGAAAATTCTAACACATGGTACCGCGATGCTTTTAAGCTTTATGAAGACAATAATATTGGTTGGGCTTCTTGGCCCTATAAGCGCATTGAAACCATTGTTGCTCCCTATTCTATTTCTTCAAATTCAAACTATGAAGCCATTATTAATTATTGGAAAGGTGAAGGCCCAGCCCCAAGCGTGAACGATGCCATTGCAGGTCTCAGTCAACTCACAACAGATTTATTACTCCCCAATACAACATTCTATAAAGACGTTATTGATGCCCAAATAAGACTGCCTCAGGACGATGCATTGATGCCCTATTCTGACCATCAAATTCCTGGAGTTATTTACTTATCTGATTATGACTTAGGAATCAACGGCATGGCTTACAACGATAATGATTACGTCGACTATAGTATTGACACTGGTTCTTATGAAGCATGGAATAAGGGCTGGAATTACCGGAATGATGGCGTAGACATTCAAACCAATACAGACACCTTCAACTCAAATGGTTTTCACATTGGTTATGTCAATGATGGGGAATGGATGAAGTACACAGTCAACATTGCTACCACAGGCTTTTATGATCTTAACATTCGTTATGCCTCCCCAGAATCTGGAGGTAAATTAAAACTATTTTTAGATGAGACCGATGTTTCTGAACCTATTTTAATGAACAACAGTGGGGGTTGGTCTAATTTTGTAAACGGTACTTACGGGGGTGTTTACTTAGCGTCAGGCACCCATGTTTTAAAAGTTAAGATTATCGGAGACGAAGAGTTTAATATTGGTAGTATTGAATTTGTGGAGGCTTCCGAATCCATCCCAAGTTTCGAACCTCTTGGCGCAAGCATACTAGACGATGAAAAAACTATAAGATTGGTTTTAAATCACCCGATTTCCCAGGGTCAGCCCTTAAGCTCTGATAATTTTACCATTGATGTCGATGGGATTTCAAGTGCTGTAGCGTCATTTCAGATCGATCCCTCTAACGACCGTACTATTTTATTTGAAATGACAGATTTTTTAAATTTTCAACAAAACATTACCATCGATCACTCAGGTGCTGTTATAAATTCAATATTTGATAACTATGTACTTGGAGAGTTTACGAATTTTCCAGTCACCAATACTCTACCAGAGAGAAAATTAATTCCGGGCAAAATTGAAGCCGAAGATTTTAACACCCAATTGGGATTAAGCGTAGAGGCTTCTAGTGATATTTTTGGAGGCGAAAATATTGGTCAGACCCATTCTGGTGATTATGCTGAATACCTTGTGTATGTGGATGAGACTGGCCTTTACGATTTGCAAATCCGTTACGCAGCCCTTTACCAACAAGGTATCGCGCAATTGCAAATGATTAAAAACGAGTCAACTCAGAGCTTGGGATGGTTTACGATACCAACTACTGGAGGTTGGCAAACTTGGAATACATTGAACGATGAAGTTCAACTCACCAAAGGGACTTATACACTAAGAATGACTGTTTTACAGCCTGGATTCAACATTAACTGGTTTAAATTCAATTATTCAGATCAAAATCTAGGATTAGAGGACAACACTCAGTTAGAGGCTGATTTAGATATATTTCCGAATCCTGTCAATGATGAGTTATATATCAATTTCGAAGCCAACCCAATTGATGCTGTGGCTTTATTTGACATGAACGGTCGTGAAATTTACAGGCGTGCATATATTGAATCCCCTTTTTCAGTTCAGTTACAATTACCGGTAATTGAATCCGGGCTCTATGTTGTTCGCATCGCCTCTAAAAACCGGATTTTTTATAAAAAACTATACAAAAAATAACCCGAAAATCTAAAATATTAATTTAAATGAAGCTAAACACACTACTACTTTTTATAATTGTTGGATTAATTTCAGTTCTCAGCTCTTGTGAGACAAATTACCCGTCCTCCTCAGAACATTGGCAGGTTGATTTTTTTGATGATTTTGAAAAATTTGACACCAGCAATTGGCAAGACCAACGCATTTGGGTTAATAATGAAACCCACTGTTATGTTCCAGATAACGCCTACAACACTCGAGAAGTAAGCGAAGGGACCTTAAAATTAAGAGTTGTCAATATAGGGAAGAAAATCACATGCGATAACTTTGATAAATTCAACAAACAACATCCAGAAACTCAATATGTGGCGGGTCGTATAGCTTCAAAAAACCGCAAAGAATTTATCAAAGGAAAATGGACTGCAAAACTCAGACTCTCAGGGAATGGTGAAGCCAGTATGTTTCCAGCTTGGTGGATACTAGGGGCTCAAAATAACGAACCCCCAGTGCAAGAACCTGACGAATATATTTGCTGGCCTACTACCGGATCTGGTGAGATTGATATTTTTGAACACCACGGTGACCATCAAAAAGACCATTATACCGCTGGTGCTATAAAAAGTTTAGGGAAATGTGATGAGGGAGATTGGTGGAGTTTACGCAAAGGTTTTGATGCAACGCTCAACGACTATCACGAATACTCCGTAGAGTGGGAGGGGTCAGACCTTTTATACCGATTGGACGGTAAGGAAATTTACAGAAATGAAGGCCTTGGTGACAATTATCCAGAACCCATGTTTGCAATTTTAAATTTTGCAAAAATTACCGATTCACCAATGCGAGGAGAATGGGTCATGGAAGTGGATTGGGTCAAGCACGAATACAGAAAATAATTTCATTAAAACCCCCAAAAATGACTCACAAAACAACACTATTTTACAGTCTTTTTTGTCTGATTTTACCGACATTACTACTGGCACAAAATTCTTTGCCTAACAATATTGAAATGAATTTTTTAAACAAAAACATTCAACTGTACACAACCGCTAAGGATACAGAACTGAGGCTCACAAAACAGCCAGACCAAATTTTTAGAAAGCGCGTTCAACCCCTAGAGACAGAGGTATCTATTTTTGTAAACCCAAATAAAAGATTTCAGAAGTATTTAGGCATCGGAGGTGCCATTACAGATGCTTCTTCAGAAGTTTTTTCCAAGCTCGGTTCAGAGATACAAAATCAATTATTAGAGGCCTATTATGGTACCGAAGGCATTGGGTATAACATCATCAGAACTAGTATACAAAGTAGTGATTTTGGGTTAGGGAGTCATACCTACATTGATGAGGGCGATGCAGAGCTCAACTCTTTTTCAATTGAAAAAGATTTAGAAAAACGCATTCCCATGATAAAAAGAGCGCAGGCGATTATAGGCGATAAATTGGTATTTTATGCCAGTCCTTGGAGTCCTCCGGCTTTTATGAAAACCAACAATCACATGCTTAGGGGCGGTAAATTACGCCTCGAATTTCGTCAATCGTGGGCCAACTATTATGTTAAATTTATAGAAGCTTACGAGGCTCAAAATATACCTGTTTGGGGACTCACAATACAAAACGAACCCATGGCCACACAGCGTTGGGAATCTTGTATTTACACCGCAGAAGAAGAACGCGACTTTTTAAAATACTTTTTGGGACCTACCCTTGAAAAAGCGGGGCATGGCGATAAAAAAATAGTGGTATGGGACCACAACAGAGATTTAATTTCAAATAGAGCGAACACCATCTTTGAGGATCCAGAAGCTTCTAAATACGCATGGGGTATTGGATTCCATTGGTATGAAACATGGACCGGTAGTTTACCTAATTACGATAATCTTAAAAATATCAAGGCTTCTTTTCCTGATAAAAATTTATTGTTTACGGAAGGATGTCAAGAAGGTTTTGCCTACGAACGTTTACAGTATTGGCCCAACGCCGAACGTTACGGAAACTCAATGATCAATGATTTTAATAGTGGTACCGTAGGCTGGACCGATTGGAATATTTTATTGGATGAACGCGGTGGACCCAATCATGTTCAGAACTTTTGTTTTGCACCCATTCATGCAGACACCAAATCAAACAAGCTTATATTTACTCCCACTTATTACTATATTGGACATTTTTCAAAATTCATTAAACCAGGTGCACTGCGCCTTAGTACCACCGCCAGCCGGACCACTATTGAAAGTACCTCTTTTCAAAATCCAGATGGCCGCATCGTAACTGTAGTGATGAATCCTCAAGACCAATCTGTTGCTTACAAGCTTATTGTTGGGGACAGTGAATCTGCATTTGAAATTGAACCACGTGCCATGCAAACAATTATTTACTAACACTTACTAAAGCTTCTTGTCATGAAAAATAACATTATTTTTATCGCCTTCGTTGTTTCTCTTGGCGGTTTTTTGTTTGGATTTGATGCGGGGATCATTTCTGGGGTGATGTCCTTTGCTGGTCCAGAGTTTAACTTGAGCGAAATTCAAGCGGGCTGGGTGGTGAGTTCTCCCTCGTTTGCTGCGATGTTTGCCATGCTATTTTCGGGTCGTCTGAGTGATTTAATAGGGCGGAGGAAAATGCTTGTTATGGTCGCCTTTTTGTATGCCTCTTCTGCGCTACTCTCGGCATATGCCAATTCTTATGAGATGCTTTACATTGCAAGAATGATAGGAGGACTTGCTTTTGGGGCGGCCTTGGTCTTAGCACCTATTTATATCGCAGAAATTGCGACTGCTGAAGATAGAGGGAAACTTGTTACGCTTCAGCAATTAAATATTGTTTTTGGTTTTTTCGCCGCTTTTTTAAGCAACTACTTTTTTAATAAATTCAACACTCCGGAAAACACACTTCTAAGTGATGAAACTGTTTGGCGGTGGATGTTAGGCGTAGAGTTTTTACCAGCGCTGCTCTATTTTGTTTTTTTGTTTTTTGTTCCAAAGAGCCCCCGTTGGTTGTACCTCAAAGGCGATCGCCAAAATGCCAAAGTAATTTTAATGCAACTTCACGGAGAGAAACGGGGTGCACAAGAAATTAATTCAATTGAAAAAGGAGTACTTTCAGATTTAAATAAATCTAAATTAAAGCTCAAAGATTTATTTAATAAATCGCTCCGATTTGTTTTGATAATCGGTTTGATAATCGGTGTTCTACAGCAAATTACAGGGATTAATGCGGTTTATTTTTATGCGACTTCTATATTTAAGCAAACAGGTATTGGAACCGACGCTTCTTTCTCTTCAGGCGTTTTATTAAGTACCACCTCAGTAATTTTCACTTTTGTAGCGATTTATTTAATTGACAGAATGGGAAGGCGTCCCTTGTTGCTTATTGGAACGGCTGGAATTGCCGTGAGCTTATTGTTATGTTCCTATGGATTTGGACAAGCTACCTATCAACTTAAACCTGCAAATATTGCTGCTTTTGAGTTTATAAATTCCAACGAATTGTATGTCTTAGCCGATAAGACATTTGAGAGTGATATTGATTTTAAAAAAGAGGTGAAAGCCATTTTGGGCAACCAAATTTACAGTAAAAATGATGGTGAGATTTTAGAGACTGCCACAAACATTAATGCCACATTGGTGTTGATTGGAATTTTGGGTTTTATTGCTTGTTTTGCGTTTTCATTAGGTCCTGTCATGTGGGTATTATTGTCCGAACTATTTCCATTAAAGTTCAAAGGTATGGCCATTGGCGTCATCGCTTTTATAAATTCATTGATCAGTTCTTTAGTTCAACTTATTTTCCCATGGGAATTGTCTAATTTAGGAAATTCTCTCACTTTCTTTATTTTTGGATTTATTGCCCTTATCGGTTTTTTTATTCTTTTGAGAATATTGCCAGAGACCAAAGGCAAGTCTTTAGAAGAATTAGAATTATCACTTCAAAACTAATTTGATGCCTTCAAATTAGGGGAAATGCCATTGTCTTTAATTGGTATCTATTTTTTTTTGTTGGTGGTACTAAAACACTACCCTGAAGTTGTCTACTTTTAAATGCTTCATGTCTGTTATGTTTTGCATCAAAACTTATATATCCTACTTTGCTTTATGAATATATTTGGAATCTTACCAATCCACAAGCTTTTTAAAAGAAATGAATCCGAGTTTATATACTTTTATTGTTTTTCTTCTGTGTTCTAATTTCGCAATTTACTCACAGCCCAATCCATCATTAGAAGCTACCAATCCTCCAAATTTTTTATTTGTTTTGGTAGATGATCAGCCTTATGATGCTGTTGGTTTTATGGGCCGCTATCCTTTTTTGAAAACTCCCAATATTGACCGCCTTTACAACGAGGGTGCCAATCTTCAAAATTTTTTTGTAACCCAATCCATATGTTCACCATCTCGCGCCAGTTTTTTAACGGGTACCTATCCCCACATTCACGGTGCTAACCAAAACAATAAACATGTTGATCCCAATTGGGATGCGTTTGCACCTTATACGGTTCATCTAAAGACTGCAGGTTATGAAACGGCTCATATTGGTAAAATTCACATGGCCCATAAAAAAGGAAAAGACCATATTCGGCCTGGTTTTGATTATTGGTATAGCTTCATAGGTCAAGGTAAATACATAGATCCCCCTGTTAATGACAATGGAAAAGAATATACTGAAGAAGGGTACATGACTGATATTCTTACTGATAAAGCGATTACTTGGTTAAATGAGAAAAGAGACCCTAGTAAGCCTTTTAGTTTGAATCTTTGGCACAAGGCCGTTCATGAGCCTCATTTGCCCGCTGAAAGACATGAGAATTTATATGAAGATGCAGTTTTACCACCACCTCCACATGATACCCACAAAGAAACCTTTAGAGGTAAGCCGGAGTGGCAACGCAAAAAAACATATGGTTTTGATTGGAAAAAAAATCTTCCGATTCCTTCAGAACTTCCAGAACAGGAGTGGCCCATCAATTATGAAAAGAATATGGATCTTTTAAGATGTATCGCAGCCATAGATGAGTCTCTAGGAGCAGTTTTAGAAACGCTTGAGTCAATAGGAGAATTGGACAATACTGTGATTATTTACAGCAGTGATAATGGCTACTTTTTAGGGGAGCACACCTTTAATGACAAGCGTTTGGCTTATGAAAACTCCATGCGCGTTCCCATGCTCATTCGCTATCCAAAATTAATAAAGCAAAACACGGTTGTGAAGCAGCAATGTCTTAACATTGACATGGCGCCTACAATTTTGGACATGGCAGGGGTTGAAATTCCTGAGTATATGCAGGGAGATTCCATGTTAGATTTATTAAATGGGGGTTCAGGAGATGAATGGAGAACCTCAATTTTATTTGAATATTATTTAGATACCTATTGGCCTTATGCCGGACCTAATCAGATTGCGGTTCGCACCGATCGCTATAAATTGGTTGATGCCTTTCTTAAAAATGATATTGATGAATTGTATGATCTTAAAAATGATCCCGGAGAAATGGTTAACTTGATTAATTCAGAGGCACACGATGCCATTGAATTAAATCTTAGAGAAGAGGCTGATAAACTAAAGACTCAATTTAATTACAGAGCCGACCGCGATTGGTGGCTTAGAAAGGTGCTGAAAGAGAAAAATATTAAAAAGAATAAATAAAATGAGGTATAATTATTCAAAGAAGCTTTTGATATTGATCGTTTCAATATTTACAATGACTTTGTCAGCTCAAGATTTTGAAGTGTTGGGGAAAGTCGTTGAAAAAGAAACCAATATTCCGCTGGCAGGCGCCACCATCATTATCAAGGACACCAGCACAGGTGTCAGCTCGGATTTTGATGGGAATTTTAAAATCACTACCCAAAAGGGGCAAATTTTAATCGTTTCTTATGTGGGCTTTAAAACTATTGAAATCGAAGTTCAGCAATCAGATGTTATCGCTTCAATGGAACCAAGCCTTGATGCATTGGACGAAGTAACGATAAGTGTGGGTTATTTTGATGTCAGTAAAAAAGATCTTTCAGGCGCTATCACCCAAATCAAAACCGAACAATTAGAGCAAAACAGAGCCGCGACCTTAGAAAGTTTATTGCAAGGTCAAGTGGCAGGAGTCGTGGTCACTGAAAGTGCAGAGCCAGGTGGTGGAATCGGGATTTCTATTCGTGGTACAAATTCCATGCTTGGTGGGACCCAACCTTTATATGTGCTTGATGGAATTCCAATTAATCCAGTTGCCGACGCCGAAGGCAATGGGAATTCAGGAGGTACACAGAGCTCCTTAAGCTTTATCAATCCCAACGACATTGAAAAAATGGAGATTTTAAAAGATGCGGCTGCCACTGCCGTTTATGGTGCAAGGGGAGCCAATGGCGTGGTATTGATCACGACCAAGTCTGCCAATAAAAACAAAGGGAAAGATAAAATATCCTTTACATTTGACAGCTATCTCACCACGGTAAGAGAAAAATTAAATGTGTTAGATGGCCCAGGCTTTGAATCATATATGAATCAACGTTCTTTAAATCAAATCTACCAAGAAATAACAAACCCTGATCGGTCTGGTGGTGCCTTTGATGGTTCACAAACTTTAAACCTTGATAATTATCCCGAAATTGAAGATTATGCAGTTCCATATCCTGAGTCAACTGGAGTGAGTACCGACTGGCAAGATGAAACTTATCAATTGGCTCATACAAATTCTTATAATTTAAGTTACAGGGGTGGAGACTTCAAGAAAAATTACGCACTCAGTTTGGGGATATTTGATCAAGAAGGTGTAATTTTAAATACCACAAACAAACGTGTTTTTTTAAACTCAAGTGTAAAAAGAAAAGCATTCAACGACAAAATTGATATTTATGCCAGAACCAATGTTTCAAACAAGAAAGGTAATGCCTCTTCTGTGGGTAATGGACAGATATTTATGCAAAAAAGTGTAGTGTCTCAGCTGTTACAGTTTCAGCCGATTTATTCTTTGCTGGAAACGGGTGAAAACGATGATATTTATTCTGCTTTAAACGAGGGGGATTTAATTTCAAACCCCTACACTTTAGCAAAATATGTTGTTGATGAAAAAAAATCATTCACCTTTCGACAAGCCCTATCTCTGGTTGGTAAAATTACTCCAAAATTGACGGCAACTCTAAGAGGTGCTTTTGATTATCAGAAGAACACCCGTGACAATTATTACCCCACCAATACAACCAGGGGCTATGTAAATAATGGGGAGGCTTCTCAGTCTTATTCAGAAAACAGGAAAATTTATGCTGAAGGGAATCTTCGTTACAGAAATCGATTCAATGCGCACAGAATTGATGCGACCTTGGTGACAACATACGAGCAAAACGCGATTCGTTCTTTGTTTAATAAAGCGACAGGATTTGCCAATGACAACACCACTTTCTATAATTTTAATGCAGCAGATGAGATTTTTGTCCCCATATCTCAATATAGAGAAATTGGGTTGTTGTCTGCTCTAACTAGGGTTGGGTATAATTACAATAGGAAATACTTTATTGATATCAATGCACGTATTGATGCCTCTTCCAAGTTTGCTGAAAATAAAAAAAGTGCTGTATTTCCCTCTGTCGCCATCTCTTGGGCACTATCAAAAGAACGCTTCATAAGAAGAATTAAGAAAATCAATAATTTAAAACTTCGTTTATCTTATGGTAAAACAGGGAGTAATCCAATTTCTCCATACCAGTCCTTGGCACTGATGAGCCCGATTCGCTATAATTTTGACGATGAATTGGTAATTGGATTTTATGAACAGAATCTTGAAAATGATAATTTAACTTGGGAAACGACCGATCAATTTAATGTTGGGTTAGATATTGGGATGTTTGATTCAAGGCTCAATATTACGCTGGATGCCTATCACAAATTAACCTATGATTTACTTCAAAATGTAAATTTACCAGCTTCAAATGGCTATGCTACCCGTGTTGATAATTTTGGCGAAATAGAAAACAAAGGATACGAAATTGGTTTGCAAGCTGAAATGGTTAGGAATGATAATTTTAGTTGGGACCTGAATTCAACTTTTAGTCTCAACAGAAACAAACTTGTTAAACTCAACTCTAATTTGGAATATCAATTAGGTCCTTCTATTGGATTTTCTGATGCACGCCCCATCATGTTTATGGTTGGTCAACCTTTGGGGATTTTTTGGGGTGCTGAGACTGATGGTATTTTTGAAAATTGGGAGCAGGCCAATGCCAGCGGTATTCCCAATGCCGCACCTGGTGAGATTAATTATGTGAACCACCATGTTGATTACGATGCCTCTGGTAATCCTTCTGAGAATCAAGTCATTGATTTTGAAGATTACGTTAAACTTGGAGATCCAAATCCAGATTTTAATTTTTCTATCGGAAGTGAATTTAAATACAAAAATTGGGACCTTAATCTTTTATTTACAGGTCAACAAGGGGGTGACTTATTCTGGGTAGATTCTTGGCAATTAAGTGGTCTTTTTAGAACCCGAAATCATTTGACAGACTCATTTGAAAATTCTTGGAAGGCTCCATTAACGTATTCCAGCGGAACTTTAGTTTATGATCCCGCTGTCGGAAATACAACTGGCGCAGCCCATCCGGCGGCTATTGTCAACAATGGAAACCGCAACACCCCCTCTGACAGACAGGTATTCGATGCTTCATTTTTTAGACTCAAAAACATTAATCTTGGCTATAATTTTAATTTTAAAAATGGAAAATCGCTTCGACTTTATGTGTCTGGGCAGAATCTCGTGACTTGGACCCAATACCCTGGATATGACCCAGAGGTTCAGACTTACACAAAAAACCCTCAAAGAAGAGGTGTGGACTTTGGAACCTATCCTGGAACAAAGTCTTATATTTTTGGATTAAGACTTAACTATTAACACAATAAATTATGAAAACTAAAACGTTGTT
>CAJWDI010000022.1:0-24564 GCA_913031185.1 uncultured Flavobacteriaceae bacterium
CTGTTGCGTGCTCACTACCCCCTATATACAAATCGACCTGTTGCCAATAATCAAGGGCTTCTTTGCTTGCAAATTCCTCAGTATTGTGCGCATCCATGTAACGGTTAAAGTACCAAGAACTCCCCGCCCAACCTGGCATGGTATTGAGCTCTAGAGGAAAAACGGTTTTATGATCGATTTCAGAATTGTTGACTATCACATTGTTTTCGGTGTCCCAAGCCCAAACTTCTGCGCGTCCCAAGGGCGGATCACCAGCTTCAGTTGGTAAGTATTTTTCAACATCTGGTAGCGTTATTGGCAAATGTTCTAAACCGACCACCTGTGGCATACCGTCTACATAATAAACAGGAAAGGGTTCACCCCAATAGCGTTGCCTGGAAAAAACGGCATCACGTAATCGGTAATTTATTTTTCGAAGACCCTGACCTAAGGCTTCCAAAGCCTGAATGGCTGATTTTGTAGCGGACTTGAAATTTAATTCATTTAAAAAATCGCTGTTGGCAATGACCGTTTTTGATTTGTCGGTAAAGGCTGCTTCTGATATATCAACGTCCTTAAAAATATTGGGAATCGGAATCTTAAAATGTTTGGCAAAATCATAATCTCTTTGATCGCCACAAGGCACCGCCATAACCGCACCTGTGCCGTATCCTGCCAATACATAATCCCCAATCCAAATGGGTATGGGTTGTTTGGTGAATGGATGTTCTGCATAGGTACCCGTGAACACCCCAGAAATGGTTTTAACATCTGCCATTCGCTCGCGTTCGCTTCGCTTAGAAGTCGCTAAAACATACTCCGCAACGGCTGTTTTTTGTTGCGCCGTTGTGATGGTTTCAACGAGGGCATGTTCGGGAGCCAAAGTCATAAAAGAAACCCCAAAAATGGTGTCAGGACGGGTCGTAAAAACTTCAATTGTGGCGTCGTGGTCTTTAACGTTAAATGTAACAGCAGCACCAACGGATTTACCGATCCAGTTGCGTTGACTTTCTTTCAAGGCATCCGTCCAATCAATGGGGTCCAAGCCAGATAATAACCTATCAGCATAAGCAGAAATACGCATGCTCCATTGGGTCATTTTTTTTCTGATAACCGGATGACTACCCCGCTCGGATAGTCCGTTTATGATTTCATCATTGGCCAGGACAGTTCCCAACTCAGGACACCAATTAACTTCGGCTTCGGCCAAATAAGTCAATCTGTATTTTAATAATATTTTTTGCTGTTCTTTTTCTGAAAATGTACCCCAAGACGCGGCCGAAAAAAGCGTTGTATCTTCATCACAAACCGCATCGATGTTTAGATTCCCATCAGTGGAAAAAATCGCGTTGAGCTCAGATATGGGTCTGGCTTTATCTTCAGATTTATCATACCAAGATTCGAACAATTGAATAAAAATCCATTGTGTCCATTTATAGTAATCTGGTGAAGAGGTGCGAACTTCACGACTCCAGTCAAAAGAAAAGCCCATTTGATCCAATTGACGTCGGTAGGTATTGATGTTTTCGCGGGTAGTGACCGCTGGATGTTGACCGGTTTGAATGGCGTACTGTTCCGCTGGCAATCCAAAACTATCATAGCCTTGAGGATGCAATACATTAAACCCTTTATGTCGTTTAAAACGCGCATATATATCTGAGGCAATGTATCCCAAAGGATGGCCGACGTGGAGGCCTGCACCACTTGGGTAGGGAAACATATCTAAGACATAAAACTTAGGCTTATCAGCATTGTTTTCCACCTTAAATGTACCCTGCTGTTCCCAGTATTTTTGCCACTTGGCTTCAATTTCCCTGAAATCGTAAGTCATTATTACTACTTTATTGATTGCAAATTTACATTTTATTTAAGGAAGTTTTATATTTTTACAAAAGCAACATAGATATATGGGATCCTCATTTGAAAAATACCAAAAACGCCGTCTAATATCCTCTTACTTTTCAGTAGTAGTCAGTATTGCCTTGGTGCTATTTTTGCTGGGGATTTTAGGTGTTCTGCTGATTAATGCAAAATTTATCTCTGATGAATTTAAAGAAAAGGTAGTCCTTACAATCTATCTCGAGGATGCTTCAAAACCCATTGAAATCAACCAATTAAAAAATAGTTTGACCTTATCTGAATACGTCAAACAAAGCCGATTTATTTCTAAAGATGCTGCTGCCGATTTTATGAAAATGGAGTACGGCGAAGACTTTTTAGATGAAGTTGGCTACAACCCCTTAAAGAACTCCATTGAAATTAATTTATTGGCGGATTATGTCACAGCCAAACGACTGGACAGCATTTCAGAAAAAGCCCTTCAGAAAAATTTTGTTGAAGATGTCACCTATGACAAGGATTTGGTAGCATTAATGAACAGCAATGTGAAACGCCTGAGTCTGTGGATTTTAATTATTTGTGGAATTTTCACACTCATTGCAATACTATTGATCAATAGTTCTATCCGACTGGCGGTATATTCGAAGCGTTTCACAATCAAAACCATGCAAATGGTAGGCGCGACCAAGGCATTCATCCGAAAACCATTTATTTGGAATAACATTGGACTTGGTGTTTTGGGAGCAATTCTCGCGATTTTTGGTAACGGGCTTTTGCTTTATTATATCAACGAGTCATTCCCTGAGTTGCAGCTGACACAGCAACCAGAAACATTGGGCGCTGTATATCTTGCAATTTTGGGCATTGGTATTTTGATAACATGGATAAGTACGCACCTAGCAACCCAGCGGTTCTTAAATTTAAAAACAGACCGACTTTACTAAAAATAACGTTTAAAATTAAATGACCCTATGGGAGAAAAAAAACGAAAAGAGGCTGCAAAAAAACACTTTGTTTTTGGGAAAAGAAACTTCGTCTGGATGTTTATTGGACTGTTCTTTATTGCCCTTGGGTTTATATTGATGGCTGGGGGAGGCTCCAAAGACCCACTTGTTTTCAGTGAGGCCATTTTTAGCATCCGAAGAATACGCATCGCACCAACACTAATTCTTATTGGTTTTGGTATTGAAATTTACGCCATCCTCATTAAAAATAATTAATAAATGGATCTACTAGACAGTTTTATTTTAGGGGTTATTCAAGGATTTACTGAGTTTTTACCTGTCTCCTCCAGCGGACACCTTGAGCTTGGAAAAGCCGTATTGGGAGATCAATCTATGGCCAATGAAAGCATGCTTTTTACAGTTGTGCTGCACTTCGCAACGGCATTAAGTACCTTGGTTGTTTTTAGAAAGGATGTCATCGAAATATTATCTGACTTTTTTAAATTTAAATGGAATTCAAATACTCAATTTGTAGTCAAAATTATCATTTCAATGGTTCCAGCAGCAATTGTAGGAATATTTTTTGAAAAGGAATTGGAGGCTTTATTTTCCAGCAATATTTTACTTGTAGGTGCCATGCTTATTGTGACAGGTCTGCTCTTAATCCTGGCAGATCGTGCTAAAAACACTACAAAACAAGTGGCTCAAAAAAGCGCTTTCATTATCGGGATTTCACAAGCTCTGGCCATGTTTCCGGGGATTTCAAGATCAGGAGCTACTATTTCTACAGCCGTACTGCTTGGTATCGACAAGACCAAAGCTGCACGATTTTCATTTCTTATGGTCATCCCCTTAATTTTTGGAAAAATATTTAAAGATATTTTTAGCGGAGAATTGGCTTATAATAACACCCAATTTACAAGTCTTTCCATTGGATTTATAGCGGCCTTTGTCTCTGGTTTAATGGCTTGCACTTGGATGATTCGTTTGGTAAAAAACAGCCAATTGAAATATTTCGCGGTCTATTGTGGTGTCGTGGGATTACTAGCCATTAGCTCTACATTTTTTTAATACGATGAAAACGCTTGAGGACTTTAAAAATGGGCAGTTATTATTAATTGATAAGCCCTTGGGGTGGACGTCTTTTCAGGTGGTTAGCAAATTGAGGTGGTCCCTCCGAAAAACTTTCAATATAAAAAAAATTAAGGTGGGTCACGCCGGTACATTAGATCCTTTAGCGACGGGGTTATTAATTATTTGCACTGGAAAAATGACAAAGCAAATTGAACAATATCAAGCCCAGAAAAAAGTGTATTCTGGCAGCTTTACTTTAGGAAGTACTACCCCTTCTTTCGATTTGGAAACGGAGATCAATCAGCAGTTCCCAACAGCACACATCACAGAGGAATTGATTCGAAAAACAGCCAAAAATTTTATCGGAGAAACGGAACAATACCCCCCCGTCTATTCTGCTTTAAAAAAAAACGGCAAACGCCTTTATGAATTTGCAAGAGCTGGAAAAGATGTCACCATTGAAGCGCGTAAAATAACAATTGATGTATTTGACATCACAGCCATACGGGGACTTGAAGTGGACTTTGACGTTGAGTGCAAAAAAGGCACTTACATTCGGTCTTTAGCACATGACTTTGGTAAAGCCTTAAATTCTGGTGCACATCTTTCGGCGCTAAGACGGACAAAAATTGGAAACTTCTCTGTTGAGGATGCTATTGGGATTGAAGATTTTATAACAGTGCTAAAAACTTAATTTCAAAAATTACTTGTTAGAATCATCAGAATCGTATGGAATAATTTCTAACAACTTTTGAATGACCTCAACCCTTGCCCGCATTTTTTTGTTAGCTTTTATAACCAGCCAAGGTGCAAATTTTGTGTTTGTTTTCTCAAACATTTTGGTTTTGTATTCCGTATAATCATCCCAAAGCCCAAGCGCCGCTTTATCTACAGCACTGAACTTCCATTTTTTAACAGGACTGGCTTTGATATCCTTAAAACGACGGGCTTGTTCATCTTTAGAAATGGAAAAATAAAACTTGACCAAGCGTACACCAGAATCCACCAGCATTTTTTCAAAATCATTGACTTGATTCATGAAAATGGCATACTCCTCAGGGGTGCAGAATCCATTGACTGGTTCTACGACCGCACGATTATACCAACTGCGGTCAAAAAAAGTAATTTGCCCACTGCGCGGTAAATTTTTAATATAGCGCTGAAAATACCATTGTTCATTTTCTTCTGGGGTCGGTTTTGGCAATGCAACGACATTAAATTCCCGTGGATTTAAATTTTGGGTAATTCTGCGAATTGCACCACCCTTGCCAGCAGCATCACGGCCTTCAAACAAAACCACTAACTTTTCACCCTGGTCCTCAACCCATTGCTGAAGCTTGATGAGTTCTTCTTGTAATTTTTTGAGTTTGGTCTCATAATCTAAAATACGCAAGGCCTTTACGGCGCTCATATGATCATCCTTCAAGAAGAGTTTTAAAGCGCGTTTTGAGTTTAATTTTTTTATATTTTTTGGTGTTAGCTGACTCATCTCCTAATCTATTTGTTTAATCAGCCTGTGGTAACGTTGGGCTATATTGGGATCGGGCAAAATTGTTGTATTGGCACTCCCTTTTTGGTCGTATTCGAACTGAGAGAGTACATAGCGAATGCTTTCCAGACGGGCTTCTTTTTTGTCATTGGTTTTAATAATGATCCATGGACTGAACGAGGTGTGTGTTTTACTAAACATCTGCTCTTTATAGGATGTGTATAAATCCCAGCGCTTTTGACCTTCTTTGTCCACTGGACTGAACTTCCATTGCTTTAAAGGATTAGCCAGCCTAGAGTTAAAGCGCCTTAGCTGTTCAGCTTTTGAAATAGAGAACCAAAATTTAATGATGATGACACCGTCTTCATATAGCATGTGCTCAAACTCAGGGACTTGTAACATGTATTTTTTATACTGATCTTCCGTACAAAATCCCATAACGGGTTCTACAACAGCGCGGTTGTACCAACTGCGATCAAAAAAAACCAATTCGCCAGGGTCTGGGAGTTCTTTGATATAGCGTCTAAAGTACCATTGCCCCCGCTCTACCTCTGTAGGTTTTGTAAGAGCGACAACACGCATAGATCTGGGGTTTAAATGCTCTGTAAAACGCCTGATGGCCCCCCCTTTTCCAGCAGCATCTCTACCTTCAAAAATAATACAAACACGTTTTTTATGTTTGGCAACCCAATGTTGCAAATCGACCAACTCAGTTTGTAGTTTTAACAGCTCTGTTTCGTAGTTAAAACTGTTTAACAATTTCTGGAGTTTTTTAGGACCCAATTTTGACTTTATGACAGCCTTGAACGCATCACTACCAGCGAAGTCATCAAAATCTGAATGGGTTAATTTGGACATCTAAAACGTATATTATTTAAAAACCTTAAAACGGTAAATCGTCTGGCTCCTCTGCTTTTAAATCTTTAGCTGGCTCAAAAGCTTCTATAGGGGGTACGGGAGGAGCTGGGGCGGCTGAGTTTTGTTGTAAACTGTCAATACGCCATCCTTGTATGGAGTTGAAATGCTTGGTTTCCCCTTGTGGACTGATCCACTCACGGCCACGAAGGTTGATCCCCACCTTGACCTGCTGACCCACATGAAAAGTATTCAATAAATCCGTTTTGTCCTGGACAAAGTCAATAGATAAATGTTGCGGATATTGCTCTTCGGTGGTGATCACCAATTCACGCTTTCTAAAGCCATTAGAACCTACTGTTTGTGTTTCTCCAATCAATTTAATTTTTCCTTGTACTTCCATTTTTATGTACTGTGATTTATTTTAGTAAGACACACCAGGCGTGTAGAACATTCTTTTGCTTCAAGAGTTCCTTTGCTTTATGATGTCTCTCTTCAATTGTTTTTAATTCATTTTTTAATAAAGATTGGCTGGGCTGCTTCCAAAACGCTTCAATGTAATCTTTTGTAGGGAGCGCTTCAATATTTCCAAGAAGCCCTAAATCATTACCTGTGAGTATTCTGCTTTTACGCACCGAGTCAGGTAACATATCCACACCAATCCCTACAATTCTGAGGGGTTTTGGTATTTCCAAAAATCCTTCTCTGGCTCGAATATAATAACTTCCGCCACCACGTGCAACCAAATCCAATTTTTCTTGATCAATGGTATTATTATCCGTCATAACGGCCTCAGATACATGCATCATCAAAACTTCACAAATCACCAAATTACCAGCCCCTTTATCCATCCCCAAAGGCTTGATTTCATTGACTCTGCACTCCATTTGAATGGGTGATTCCGCTACGCGAAAAGGGCGAATCTTGTCTGATTTTAACATGGTGAAACCCGCCTTATCAAACTCATTGATCCCTTTGGCATATTCCGTGCTACTTAGTGACATTTGCTGTATTATGTCATAAGAAACTACATTGATAACCACCTCCTTTACTGCAGCTACATTGTGTAATGTGTGTTTAGTCGTATTGTCCCTTACCCTTCTAGCGGGTGAAAATATTAAAATCGGAGGATTAGCACTAAAAATATTATAAAAGCTAAAGGGTGATAAGTTGGGATTTCCTTCCGAATCAATAGTACTCGCTAGGGCAATAGGCCTTGGCGCCACTGCACTAGAAAGTAGGGCTTGCAGTTGAGATACGTTGCAATTTTTGGGATCAAATGAAGTCATAGATTTAAATATAAAACAAAATTAACAAATAGAATGAAGCGCTAAAGCTGAATACCTATTAATTTTATAACAATAATATTCGCATAAATGCATTATATTTAAACTAAAAAATTTCAACCAATGAAAATAACTTCCAACCGATCGCTGCTAAATTGGATTTTAATTGCAGTGTCATTTTTCATGGTTTCACTGATTTTATGGAATACCTATCAATTTTATCAAAAATTTAAAGAGGAAGAATACATCAAAATGGAGAATTTCTCTGCTGCGCAAATTGAGCTGAGTAAAACACTTGATTTAGACGGAAATATTAGTGACTTGCCCCTAAAAATCATCCAAAGTAACGCCACAACTCCGATGATTATTGAAGATTCTAAAGGGTATTTTCAATCAAAAAACATTGTCCTTAAAGAAAAAAACACCCAACTTTACTTGAAGAAATTAAGTGAAATTTATGCCACTCAAAACACACCGCTTAAGGTAATTTACGAGGGCGAGGTGCTCTCTACTTTGTATTATGGGAATTCTGTTTTACTCAACAAGCTAAAATATTACCCTTTAGCATTAATTCTGATAATTTTATTGTTTTTAGGACTCATCTATTTCTTTTACCAAAGTTCCAGAACGGCCTCACAAAATAAACTTTGGACGGCCATGGCCAAGGAAACGGCCCATCAAATTGGAACGCCATTATCCTCACTCATCGGATGGAACGAACTGCTTAAAAACGAAAACATCAATCCAGATTACGTTCAAGAAATTAACAATGATATCCAGCGATTGGAAACAATCACCGAACGCTTTAGTAAAATCGGATCCGTTCCGCAGCTCGAACCAACTGATGCTGTTCAAGCCACAAAAAGCGCTATTGAATATCTTCAATCCCGAAGTAGTGCATTGGTTAACTTTGAAATTCAACTGCCTAAGACCCCTCAAACGGTAATGCTCAATGAAGAACTTTACAGCTGGACCGTTGAAAATATAGTGAAAAACGGTATCGATGCCATGAAAGGCAAAGGCGAATTAAAAATCAGCTTAAATTCAAATGAAAAATTTGTGTTTGTAGAAATTAGTGATTTGGGTAAAGGGTTAACAAAAAATCAATTCAAAACTATTTTTGAAACGGGCTACACGACAAAGAAAAGAGGCTGGGGCCTCGGATTGTCTTTAGCCAAACGTATTGTCGAACAATACCATGGAGGTCAAATTAAAGTACTTTATTCAGAAGTGGGCAAAGGCACCACATTTCAAATTACCCTTAAAAAATTATAAATGACTCGCGATAGCATCGGCTGTTGCTTGGAATGCTTCAGGAGTTTGCTGAACTTCTTTTTTTATAAATTGAGCATCCTCCATACCATTTAAAGGAATCAAATGCACGTGAGCGTGCGGAACCTCAAGGCCTATGACGGTCATTCCTACGCGAAGACATGGGACGGCTTTTTCTATGGCAAGGGCTATAGTTCTTGAAAATGCCATCAATCCATCATAGCTGGATTCATCCAAATCAAAAAGTTTATCTACTTCTTTTTTGGGAATGCAAAGCGTGTGTCCTTTGGCATTTGGATAGATGTCTAAAAAGGCCAAAAAATCTTCAGTTTCAGCAACCTTATAACAAGGAATTTCACCCGAAATAATTTTTGAAAATATTGTGGCCATACTACAAATTATCTAAAAATTTCTAAGATCTCAAACTTAACAACACCGCTAGGGACTTGAATTTCTGCGATATCTCCCACGCTTTTGCCAAGAAGTCCTTTTCCGATAGGAGAATTCACAGATATTTTGCCGGCAGCAAGGTCGGCTTCGCCATCTGCCACCAATAAATAAGTGAGTTCCATGCCGTTGGCCTGGTTTTTTATTTTAACATTGGACAAAACCAATGCTTTGGAGTTATCCAATTGGGAAGCGTCTATAAGACGGGCTCCTGCCAAGGTCTCTTCAAGCTTTGAAATACGCATTTCAAGCATGCCTTGGGCTTCTTTAGCGGCGTCGTATTCAGCATTTTCGCTCAAGTCTCCTTTGTCGCGGGCTTCTGCAATGGCCTTGGAGGCCTTAACACGCTCGACATCTTTCAGCTGTTGAAGCTCATCACGGAGTTTTTTCAGCCCTTCAGCAGTATAATATGATACATTACTCATGCGGTACTATTTTATTTTCAATCGATTAGGGGTTGTTTATGGTGCTTTAATTAAAACATAAAAAAAATCTCGTTTACACGAGATCACAGTACAAATATACAAAATATTTAGCAGCTGTTACTTTTTATTGTATTTTCGAAGAGAAGATCATTTAAGATAAATTATAAATGAACATTACACCCTTTTTATCAAAACGCTTCTTTTTTAAATTTCTCACAAGTCTATGTTTGTTTTTGGTTTGTCTTAATTGTTCGAATAACAATAGCTACAACCGAAACTGTAATTTTTTATTAAATGTAGGGATACAGGTCAGTTTAAATTTAAATCTTGCGCAATACAATCAGCTGACCTTCGCTAATAACCCTGTATATGTTCCCGATGTAGGTAATGGTGGACTGTTTGTTAATAATACAGGAGTCGGCTATGTGGCTTTTGATGCCGCAGATCCCAATGCACCATTGGGTGCATGTTCCATACTTTTGATCGATGGCATTGAAGCTTACAGCAGTTGCGATGAAACGCGTCGCTACAGTTTATTCACTGGTCAACCGTTGCAAAACCCAGAACTGCGCTGTAGTCTCAAGCCCTATTTTATAGAACGTATTGGGAATGAATTGTTCATATCAAATTAATTTAAAAATCCTTTAATAAAAAACCGCGGTGAAAACCGCGGTTTTTTTTGATTTCATCAAACCCTAAAATGTTAAAGTGGCACCTAACAAAAAGTTACGGGTAGCCTGCGGGTAATAACCCTGAATTTCTGAGGCCGTTGGTCCACTCCAAGTGTCCAAGTAAGTATAGCCTCTATCTTCATATTCTAAGTCGAGAAGGTTATTGACCATGCCTGTGAAAACAATGGATTTAAAAATAGACTTAACTCCTATGGTGTAGCTAAAATTTAGATCGGTCACAAAATAGCTGTCGAGCTTGGAGGCTTCAGTATCCGTATTACTCATATATTGTTCCCCAACATATTTTCCAATCAAAGCAGCTCTAAATTTAGTATCGGGAGCATACTCAATGGCATTTGTACTAATGACATTGGGAGAAAAAGCGATGTTAGTGTCACCGAAATTCTGAAGCCCTCCGTCACGATCAATTATCAAATCTTGAACTTTATTTTGACTCAAAGCAAAATTAGAATTTAATGAAAACTCATCGTTTAAAGCGATATTAGCATCCACTTCCAATCCCATGCGGTAACTTTTATCAACATTTTCTCTTAAATACTCCCCCACATTGTCCAATGCTCCTGTAAGAACCAACTGATTATTGTATCGCATATAATATAGATTGGCATTGAGTCGCAGGCGCTCACTTTGGTGGCGCCATCCCAATTCAAAATCATTGAGTTCTTCATGAGTTACATCTGTAGCATTGCTTTCAAAATCATTGCGATTGGGCTCTTTATTGGCGCGAGCATAGGAGGCATACAAACTATTGTTTGGATTCAAATCATAGGTAAGCCCTAATTTTGGATTGAAAAAGCTAAAATTTGCATCAATATCAATTGGTACGCGCTCTGAGGTTAACCCTGTCGTCGTATAATTGACAAATCTATTCTGGAGGTCCAGAAAGGCTTGTAATTTATCATTGACCTTAAAAGTGGCTTTTGAAAATACACTAAAATCTGTTTTGTCCGAAATACTCAAGTAATAACGGTCTCTAATGGAAGTTCCTGCCGCCAAATCACTACCCCATATGACTTCCCCATAGTGATCGTTGGTGTAGTCACTGTAAGAAATCCCCGAGATAATTTCAAGGCCATTCTTTTGATAAGTCGCATTGGCATTAACCACATAAAAGTGATTGTCTAACCATCGGCGGACAATGACATCACTGTCATCATTGATAAGGTTGTTGTAATCCGCTGCGTTGCGCTCTGCTTTGTATTGCTCAAAATAGCCTTTACCACGAGTGTAGTTCAAGCCAATATTAGTTGCCCAATTAGAGTTCAAAGTTTCATTCCAATGCAACTGGTAATGGTCTTGCCAATAGTTGTCTGTTTCATTGTCATAAGTATAAGGATTTTGCCTACGGTCTTCCTCCAATTGGGTTTTGTCTAAACCAGCCCAAGACTGGTATGTTTTTTCTTTACCCCCAAAGGTAATGGCTTTGACAATCGTATTGTCGTCGATGTAGTTTCCTTGCAAAAAGTAAGATTTTAAATCTGTGAAGGCGCGATCAACATAGCCATCGGAATAAATTTTAGACAAACGTCCAGCAAATTCAAAATGATCATCTAGCAATCCTGTTGAAAATTTCACTGTGTGTTTTCGCGTTCCAAAAGATCCAAAAGCATTTGAAATTTCACCTCCAGCCTCTTTTGAAATGGCATCTGTTAAAATGTTCAAACTGGCGCCAAAAGCACCAGAACCATTGGTAGAAGTACCTACGCCGCGTTGCAATTGTAAGCTTTCAACCGAAGATGCAAAATCTCCAAGATTCACCCAGAAGGTGCCTTGACTCTCTGCGTCATTATAAGGAATTCCGTTGATGGTGACATTGACACGCGTGGCGTCTGAACCTCTCACTCTTAAATAGGTGTAGCCAATACCTGCTCCGGCATCTGATGAGGAAACCACAGAGGGTAAATAATTTAAAAGCACTGGAATGTCTTGCCCCAAATTACGTTTTGCAATGTCTTTTTTTGTGACGTTAGAATGAGTAATTGGTGCATTGGGTTGAACACGGACTGCTTTGACAAGTACCTCATCGAGATTTTGTGTTGCCGTTGAATCTTGTGTTTGAATGTCTTGGGCGATAAGCGGTGAATACAACACTGCTAAAAGTGCAAGACAAAGAATGTATTTTTTCATGCGATTTTTTTTAAGAATCGAATAAAAAGAGGTCATTATTCTTTGTTATAAATTGATAAAATAATTTGAAGCACTTACTGCTTCTTTTTTTCCCTAAACAGCATTACCTGTTCTAGGTTCAATGGGTATGATCTCAGCCTTGCGGCACCCCTTTATTGAGAACGGTACAAATTTACATCACAAAATAATATTTTGCTAACAATAGTTAAGTTTTTATTTTCCAAAATCTAAAACACTGCTTTTGATGGGAGTATGTTTTATCTTTTGCTTTAACCAAGCAAAGTATCAATGTGTTTTGTAGCGATATCCATACGATTTTTATGAGACCCTTCTAGCAATACATAGGGAAGGTTTTGTTTTTCGAGTTCATTTTTAAATGCTGAAAACATCTGTCCTCTCTCATTGGGTTTATCACGCAAATCATCGGGAACCCAAGGAATATCCACAGCGCATAAAAAATATAAATCATAAGAATTTCTTGTAGCATGATATGCAATTTTGGGGTCGCAATAACCATTGTAATAGACTTCAGAGTAAACTTTAGTTTGCAATAAGTCTGTATCACATATGAGTAACTTATTGGCGCTTTGAAGGCGTTCATTTTCCAATTTCATTTGACCCATGGCAATGGGTTTTAAGTCTTCTTTAGTGCAGAGGGCGCTATGCTGGTCCCATTTGACTTGTAAATACGTCCTCGCATACTCTGGGACAAAGGCAGTTTTATAATGTTCTGCCAGGGCTTTTGAAAGGGTTGATTTGCCCGTAGATTCTGGGCCATAAAGGACAACCTTAATGCAGTCTGTTTTTATTTGTTCAAGTGTTTTTTCCATTCAATATAGCCTTGGACCGCTAAAATTAAAAATATTGTGAATTGCAAGCCTGAAAAACCTAGACCCTTAACAAAATATAAAGGAATAGAAATCAAATTTCCCAAAATCCAAAACATCCAATGTTCTATTTTTTTGTGGGCCATAAGCCACATTCCAGCAAAGAAAATTCCGCTAGTAAACGTGTCAAAATAATCCGTAACGCGATCAAAACGATCATAATATAAATAAACCCCAACGACAAAGGCTGCGGTACTTATAAAAATACCAAAGGCTTTTAGCATGTCTAAGGAATTGGATGTTGTGATTTCAATGCTTTGGCCTAAGGGTTTATGATTCCAAACATACCAACCATAAAAGCTCATGAGCGTATAATATAGGTTGATAACCATGTCGCCATAAAGTGTAAATTGATAGCAGATATAAACATACAATACTGTACTAACAATCCCGGTCGGAAACACCCTAATATTTTCTTTTTTGGCATACAAAACACTTACAATTCCGAAAAATACAGCCACGATTTCAAGTGTTATTTGGAATGCTGTGGCGTGGGCATAGGGAGCACAAAAAAAATCAATCAACTGTCTCATACTTCCGTTGTGGTGATGGCGCAGCCAAATCCATCAAATTCAAAAAATAAGGCCTCAAAATTCAGGCGTTTTCCACCTTCCAAAATCCAAGCCTTAGTCGTATATTTTTCAGATCCAAAGGGCAGCACTAAAAAATTCTTTTTAAATGAAATTCCAGATTTGGAATACAGCTTGTACAAGGACTCCTTAATGCACCAAATCCATATCAATTTTTGAATGTATTTGTCTGAGTTTTTGTTTAAATAATGAGACTCATAGCCAATAAATCTCGAAGCAATATTGAGAATTTTATGGCGTTGTTTTTCGATATCAACACCAACTGGACAACTGCTAACCACCACCGCAGCATAATTGTAAGAATGGGTAATTGAAATGAAATGTCCGTCTTTGAGGAGGGGCTTACCAGAATTATCGTAAAATAAATCATGGTCTTTATATCCAAAGGCATTAAGAAGCTTTCGAACACATAGAAATCCGCGTTGGTGAAGTTCACTTCTCATGGCATTAACACGTTTTAAACTCTCTTTTTTTAAATTAATGGATGCTTTTAAAGCATCCAAGGGTTCTGAGATCTGCCAAATTTTAACATGAGTTTGTGAGTTGACATCAAGAGATTTATAAAGCGGCATTTGAATAATTAAAAAGTTAATGGTTATCTTTGCACCAATTAATAACTAGAACGAAATTACGCTATTTTGGTTGTTTATTCCAAACGAGCTCAGAATTAAAAATTATAATATGCGAGTTAAGACCCTACCCTATGTCCCATTTAAAGTAAAAGACTTGTCCTTAGCAGACTGGGGCCGAAAAGAAATTGAATTGGCTGAAGCCGAAATGCCAGGACTGATGAGCCTTCGTGAAGAATATAAAGACAGTCAACCGCTTAAAGGCGCGCGTATTGCAGGTTGTCTTCACATGACGATTCAAACAGCAGTTCTTATTGAAACACTGACCGCACTTGGTGCTGAAGTCACTTGGAGTTCATGTAATATATTTTCCACACAAGACCAAGCTGCAGCAGCAATTGCAGCGGCTGGTATCCCTGTTTATGCTTGGAAAGGCATGAATGAAGAGGAATTTGACTGGTGTATCGAGCAAACTCTATTTTTTGGAGAAGACCGCAAGCCACTTAATATGATTTTAGATGATGGCGGCGATTTGACTAACCTTGTTTTTGACCACTACCCAGAGCTAATTTCGGGAATCAATGGGCTTAGTGAAGAAACTACCACTGGCGTACATCGTTTGTACGAGCGCATGAAAAATGGCACCTTGGACATGCCTGCAATTAATGTGAATGACTCTGTTACAAAAAGTAAGTTTGACAATAAATATGGTTGTAAAGAAAGTGCTGTAGATGCCGTCCGCAGAGCGACGGACACCATGCTTGCGGGTAAACGTGTTGTAGTTTGTGGCTATGGGGATGTGGGTAAAGGAACGGCAGCATCTTTTAGAGGCGCTGGCAGCATCGTAACTGTCACAGAAGTTGATCCTATTTGTGCCCTTCAGGCAGCAATGGATGGGTATGAGGTTAAAAAATTAGAAACTGTATTACCTGTTTCGGATATTGTTGTGACTGCAACTGGAAACAAAGACATTGTGCACGGGGCGCATTTTGAAGCCATGAAAGACAAAACTATCGTTTGTAACATAGGCCACTTTGACAATGAAATTGATATGTGTTGGTTGAATGATAATTACGGTCACACAAAAAATGAAATCAAAGCTCAAGTAGATAAATACACCCTTAATGGTAAAGACATCATTGTATTGGCTGAAGGCCGTCTTGTGAATCTTGGGTGTGCAACTGGACACCCCAGTTTTGTAATGAGTAATTCCTTCACCAATCAAGTGTTGGCACAAATTGAACTTTGGAACCACAAAGA
Source organism: uncultured Flavobacteriaceae bacterium (assembly GCA_913031185.1). Taxonomy (GTDB): domain Bacteria; phylum Bacteroidota; class Bacteroidia; order Flavobacteriales; family Flavobacteriaceae; genus UBA3537. The sequence continues at coordinate 15,736 of CAJWDI010000022.1, forward strand.
ATCTTACGAAAATAAAGTTTATATGCTGCCAAAGCATCTGGATGAAAAAGTAGCTAAACTACACTTAGAAAAAATTGGGGTTGAACTCACAGAACTTAAAAAAGACCAAGCCGATTATATTGGCGTCAAACAAGAAGGGCCTTATAAGCCAGATTACTACCGTTACTAAATTTAAAATAAAAAAGCCAAAACATATGTTTTGGCTTTTTTATGAAAATTAGTTTTATATACGATGAAACTTATAAAGTCTAGAAAAGAAAATCTTCCTCAGATAATTCAAATAATCAAGGACGCTCAAGATTTATTGGCATCTCAAAACATTGATCAGTGGCAAAATGGCTATCCTACAAAAAGCATTTTGCTCAAAGATATTCAAGACCTCCAAAGCTACATCCTATTAAATGCCAAAGGACTTCCACTTGCAACAGCGATGTTTTCAACCAAGATTGAGCCAACGTACTCAAAAATTGATGGGGGTTGGATGACGCCGGACCAGACGCAATACGGCGTTATTCACCGCATGGCGGTTTCAAAAAATTACAGAAGAAAAGGAATAGCAAAGTATATTTTTAATACTTGTGAAACCATGCTTAAAACATCACAGATAAAAAGCATGCGTATTGATACCCATGAACAGAATCATGGTATGCGTACCTTACTTAAAACATTAAATTATAATTATTGTGGCGTAATTTACTTGGAGAATGGGGACAAACGTTTGGCTTACGAAAAATTAATTCAATAATTAAAAATTTTAGCATAAAAAAAGCCTCGATTTACGAGGCTTTTTTTATTGTTTGTAAAAGATTATTAGGCTTCAAAGGGAACAATAGATACGTAAGATTTATTGTTCTTCTTCTTTTCAAACTTAACAAGTCCATCCACTTTAGCGTGCAAGGTATGGTCTTTACCAGCATAGACATTTTCTCCGGGGTTGTGAGCAGTACCGCGCTGTCTTACAATGATATTGCCAGCTACAGCAGCTTGTCCACCAAAAATTTTAACGCCCAATCGTTTAGATTCTGACTCTCTACCGTTTTTCGAACTACCGACTCCTTTTTTATGTGCCATTTTATTTAAATTTTATGATGTTAAACGTTTAGCTTAAGGCCGAAATTAAATCTGCTTTCTTCATGGCAGATATTCCCGTAATTCCTTTTGCTTTTGCTAATTCTTTGAGTTGTGCAACTGTCATTTTGCTCAAATCTTGTGATGCTGATTCCGTTTTTGGAGCAACTGCTTTTTTAGCTGCGGATTTTGCAGCTACTTTTGGAGCAGCAGGCTTGGCTTTAGCAGCGGGCTTTGAAGCTGCTTTTGCTGGTGCTGCTTTTTTTGCACCAGATGCCAAAATGTTATCAATTTGGATTTCAGTTAAAGCTTGGCGGTGGCCGTTTTTAACTCTGTATCCTTTGCGTCGTTTCTTTTTGAAGACGATCACTTTGTCACCTTTAAGGTGCTTTAAGACTTTGGCGCCTACTTGAGCACCGTCTATAGCCGGGGCGCCTACTGTGACTTTATCGCCGTCTGCCAAAAGAAGAACGTTGTCAAAAGCGACTTTTTTTCCTTCTTCGGTTTGCAAACGGTGGACAAAGACTTTTTGGTCTTTTTCAACTTTAAATTGTTGCCCTGCTATCTCTACAATTGCGTACATAGCGTTACGTTTTTTATTAATGAGTTTATAAATACCTTTTTTATATTCTTAAAAGGCGGGTGCAAATATAATTTTAAAAAATCAATTTACAAACTATTTTATCGCATTGTTTAGTGCATGCATCGAACGAGAAATAAATTAATTATTTATATTTGGCAGCACGTTGTAACAAATTGTTGAAAACAGCGTCTTACTCACACAATTAATTTACATCGATATGAAAAAGATTTTATTACTATTTACTGGCCTACTGCTTTGTAATTCAAATGCACAACAAGTAGATTACATCGAATATGATTTAGCCAATGGATTGCATGTTATATTACACCAAGAAAATGCCGCCCCAGTCGTAACGGTTGCTGTCATGTATCGAATTGGCGCTAAAGACGAGGTTGTTGGCAGAACTGGATTTGCGCATTTCTTTGAACATCTGTTGTTTGAAGGGACAGAAAATATTGAAAGAGGAAAGTGGTTTGATATTGTGTCTGCTCAGGGAGGAAGTAACAATGCCAATACAACTCAAGACCGAACCTATTATTACGAAACATTTCCCTCCAACAAACTTGAAATCGGTCTTTGGATGGAGAGTGAGCGCATGCTACACCCCATCATCGAACAAGTAGGCGTAGATACTCAAAATGAAGTGGTTAAAGAAGAAAAGCGCCAACGCATTGACAACGCCCCCTATGGAAAAATAATCTATAGAACAGGGATCAATAATCATCTTTTTAAAGTCCATCCCTATGGCCGCTCAGTCATTGGTTCCATGGCGGATCTAGATGCTGCTCAACTGGACGAATTTATTGATTTTAACAACCAGTATTACAACCCAAATAATGCGGTATTGGTCGTGGCAGGAGATATCAATATTGAAGAAACTAAAGCTCTGATTGCGGATTATTTCGGAACCATTCCGAATAATGCAGAAACCAATGTGAAACAAACCATTGTAGAACCTGCAATTACCGAAACACGATACGCCACTGAGTATGACTCTAACATCCAAATCCCTGCTTATATTTTTTCATACATCACCCCAAAGTCCGTTGATAAAGACGCCTACGTGTTAGATTATATCTCATCAATTTTAACAGGTGGAAATAGTTCAAGAATGTACAAACGAATGGTTGACCAAGATAAAGTAGCTTTACAAGTTCTTGCCTTTAATCAAGCAAGTCAGGATTATGGCACATATACAATGGGAGCCCTTATCAAGGGTGAGCCTGATTGGGATATTTTAAAGGCCACTATGGATGATGAGATTAAAACCCTACAAACTCAATTAATTTCAGATAAAGAATTTCAAAAACTTCAAAATCAATTTGAAACAAGTTATGTTGAGGCGAACTCAAGTGTTGAAGGCATTGCTGCATCCTTAGCATCTTACAATATGTTGCAAGGAGATACAGAGAGAATTAACAAACAATTAGACATCTACAGAACCATCACTAAGGATGACATCATGCGGGTTGCAAACACCTATTTAAACCCCAATCAAAGGGTGGAAATTAAATATTTAGCAGGCACTGCTCCTGAAGATGAAGCTTCAAAACAATAAACAATATAACAGACATGAGAAAGTATTATATAAACACATTGGTTGCAATTTTTATCGGACTCTCTGCAACCGCCCAAATTGACAGATCTAAAGTTCCTGCATCCGGACCGACGCCAGAGATAAATTTAAGGGAAGCCAAAGAATTTAAACTAAAAAATGGCTTAAGCGTTTTGGTGGCTACAGATACAAAATTTCCAGTTGTAAGCTGGAGCCTAAATCTAAATAATCCTCCTGTATACGAAGGTGACAAAGCGGGGGTTCAATCACTCACGGGGGCACTATTAGGCAAAGAAACACAAAACAATAACAAAGATGAATTTGCTGAAAAAGTAGATTTTTTAGGGGCATCTGTAAGCGTTAGTCCAAATGGTGGATTTGGATATTGTCTAGGGAAATATCAAAATGAGGTATTTGCATTATTTGCTGAAGCTGCCCTTCAGCCAAAATTCACACAAGAAGAGTTAGATTTTGAAAAAGAGCAACTCATTGAAGGAATAAAAGCTGGTGCAAACAGTGCTGCTGCAATAGCCAGTGATGTAAGAGGTGCCGTTTTTTATGGAAAGAATCATCCAGCGGGAGAGATTATTACTGAAGAAACAGTCAATAATGTAACACTTGATGATATAAATAACTTTTACAGTGAACGCTTTAAACCCTCCAATGGATTCCTGTTATTTACAGGAGACATTAACGTAAAACAAGCCAAAAAGTTACTAAAGACATATATGAAAGACTGGGAATCTGGATTTGTTGCCACTCCAGAATATCCTGCTTTTGAGGATGTTTCAGAAACGGAAATTAATTTTGTAGACGTTCCGAATGCGGTACAAACAGAGCTCGCTGTCATGAGCGTATCCCCATTGAAAATGACCGATAAGGATTACCATGCTTGTTTGGTGGCCAATTACATTTTGGGAGGGGCCTTTGGTTCTTACTTAAACATGAACTTGCGAGAAGAAAATGGATATACCTACGGAGTGCGCTCCAGCCTCGGAACAGCCCGTTGGTATAATGGGTCTTTTAGAGCCACCACAAAGGTTCGAAATATGGTTACAGACAGTGCTGTTGTAGAAGTTCTAAAAGAGATTAAACGTATCAAAGCTGAGCCCGTTGATGCTGAAATGTTGGCCAATGCAAAAGCTAAATTCTTAGGAAATTTCATTCTGCAATCTGAGGATAAAACCGTCGCTGCAAGACGTGCGCTTTCAATCAAAACAAATAAACTTCCTGAAGATTTCTACAAAAATTACATTGCCAATATTGATGCGGTAACAATAGAGGATGTACAACGCGTTTCCAACATTTATTTCCCTGATGGCAACGCAAGAATCGTTTTAGTTGGTAAAGGCAGTGATGTTATAGAAAATCTTGAAAAAACAGGAATCCCAATTAAGTATTTTGACAAATACGCGAATCCAACTGAAAAACCAGAATTTTCAAAACCAATTCCTGACGGGGTAACAGCGTCTTCTGTCATGGCGTCTTATATTGAGGCCATTGGTGGAAAAGCGGCAGTTGAATCTGTACAAACCATGCTGTTTAATGCCGAAGTAACCATTGAAGGAGCACCTTTCAAACCCACTGCTGTAATAAAAGCCATGGCACCCAATAAAAGTTCCATGGAAATGAGCATTGCGGGGATGGGAACCATTATGAAACAAAAGTTTGATGGCACCACAGGCTACGCCGAACAAGGAGGAATGAAACAACCCATGAGCGAAGAGGATATTGCAGAACAAACCAGTCAAAAAGGTTTATTCCCAGAAGTGCATTATACTGCAGATGAGATTGAACTCATGAGCCTATCGGATTTAGAAGGCACCGATGTTTATAAAATTAAAGTCAAAGGCGTTAGTGAATCTTTTCGCTATTACGATGCAAACTCAGGATTGCTGTTAAGAGAAGAAGCTACAGAAGAAGCTCAAGGACAAAGTGTAACAACCATAACTGTGCACTCAGACTATAGAGCTGTGGATGGTGTTATGATTCCTTTTGGCAGAAAAATTACAGCAGGTCCACAAGTTTTTGGATTTAATGCAACAGAGGTTGTAATAAATTCAGGAGTCTCTGAAGCCGATTTCAAATAAGATTTAAATAAAATAATTTTTAAAAAAGACCGCTCACTAGCGGTCTTTTTTTTTGGATTTTTTATTCGCCAAATAGATACCACTCAAAATGATGAGTGCGGCAACCCCTTGAAAAGCATTAAAGATTTCAGCGTCGATTATCCCCCAAAAAAGGGCTACTAAAGGCATTAAATAAGTTACCGATGAGGCAAAAACAGGATTGGAAATTTGAATCAAAGTATTAAAAAGTATTTTGGCCAGCGCAGTGCCAAAAAGTGACAACAAAAAAACACAGCCCAATGCCGGTAAAAAGGCTGGGCTAGATAGGGTCTCATGGCTTAAGCCTCCAGAAAAAATGAGCACCCCAAAAGCAGGAATAAAAATAGCCACAAAGTTTGCCATTGCAATCGCTAACGGGGGAACCTCATTGAGATGACGCTTGATGATGTTGACATTGGCTGCATACATCAATGTCGCTAAAATAATAAGACCAGTGTATGTATAATTATGAGTGGGGTTCAAGGCTGCCCCCTCCAAAATCAAAAGAACCGCTCCAATAAATCCAAGAAAAACCCCTAAAACCTGAAACCGATTCGATTTAATTTTAAATAATACAAAACCCAAGATAAGGGTGTTTAAAGGGACCAAAGCATTCAAAATAGAAGTGATAGTACTGTCTACCTCAGTTTCTGCGTAAGCAAATAAAAAGGAAGGGAAAAAACTACCCAGAAAGCCTGAAAGGGCCAACCACTTCCATTGGGGTTTCTTGAGTCCATTCAAAGATTTATACCCAAATGCAAATATAATAAGCGCCGAGAGCACGAGTCGAAAACTGCCCAAATGTAAAGGGGTTAGGCCCAACAACCCTTTTTTAATCAAAATAAAAGAGCTGCCCCAAATAAAGGAAAGCAATAAAAGGAAGACCCATTTTTTAACAGTATTGGACATGGCAATCAGTTGAGATGACAAAATTGAGGTAAATTATAACAAAGTGTGCCAAAAAAATATTAAATTTGATTGAATCCTAAATTTAAAATTATCAAAGTACTTAAACTCACATTCCCTCTTGTCTCTATCTTAGTTTTAATACTGAATTGTAAACAAAATAAATCAGCCGAAATTATTTCAGTTGAGACCGCCAATTCTCAAATCCATAATGAAACGCCCCAAACTGAAGGTCTAAGTTATGCTACCGCAACTTTTACTATCAAAGGAATGAGCTGTGAAATGGGTTGCGCCAGAGCGATTGAAAATAAATTATCCAAATTAGAAGGGATGTCTAAGGCAAACGTAAACTTTCAAGATGAGATGGCGACAGTTAAATTCGATGCGAATAAAATCAATGAAGCCCTTTTGGTATCAACAGTCACTTCGGTAAGTCAAACATTAAGCTTCTCGGTTGAGGATTTTAAAATGATTGTTGACAACGCTAAAGAATAAAACAACTAGATATTTCATGCTTGATTTCTGAATATTAGGCTTAGGCATGCATCAAAGATTCAATCGCCTCAATTTCAATGGGAATATTTTTCATAAGATTTACTGGGGCTCCAGCGCTTTGAATAACCACATCGTCTTCTAGGCGAATGCCCATTTTTTCTTCAGGAATATAAATTCCAGGTTCTACCGTAAAAACCATATTTTCTACCATAGGAGTTTTCAGTGCACCATAGTCATGGGTGTCCAAGCCCATATGGTGTGAAGTTCCGTGCATAAAATACTTTTTATAAGCAGGATTTTTCGGATCTTGGTTTTGAACCGAAAATTTATCTAGTAATCCAAGACCCAATAATTCCGAAGTCATTATTTTTCCAACTTCTTTGTGATAATCTTCCCAAAGTGTTCCCGAAACAAGCATTTGAGTCGCTTCATTTTTAACATTTAAAACCGCCTGATAAACCGCTTTTTGACGCGCTGTAAAACGGCCGTTGACTGGTATGGTTCGCGTCATGTCACTGGAATAATTGGCATACTCCGCGCCCACGTCCATCAACAACATATCGCCATCGTTACAGCGTTGATTGTTTTCGATATAATGTAAAACACAAGCATTATAGCCAGATCCAATAATGGGCGTATAAGCAAATCCTTTAGATCGATTTTTTAAAAACTCATGGGCATATTCTGCCTCAATTTCATATTCCATCACACCAGGTTCAACAAAACCCAGAACACGTCTAAAACCTTTTTCGGTAATATTACAAGCTTTTCGAATCAGTTCAATTTCTTCTGGTTCTTTGACACCACGAAGCGATTCCATGATGGAAAAATTATTTTGAATTGTGTGTTTGGGGTAATTAGATTTTACATGCTTTATAAAACGATCTTCACGCGTTTCCATTTCCACCGCTTTGCGATAGTGATTGTTATTGTTGAAATAGACGGTTTTGGCCTCTTTCATGAGTGTATCAAAAATGGAATCAAAATCACTCAACCAATAAACAGTTTGAACGCCAGAAACCGCAGTAGCTTGTTTTTTATTAAGCTTGGCCCCTTCCCAGATGGCAATATGTTCGTTGGTTTCCTTTAAAAACAAAATTTCTTTGTGTATTGAATTTTTAGCATCTGGGAAAATAATCAATATGCTTTCTTCTTGATCGACGCCGCTTAAGTAAAAAATATTGCGATGTTGGTGAAAAGGCAAAGTACTGTCAGCGCCCGTATTAAAAACGTCATTAGAATTGAAAACAGCCAAGGCAGAGGGTTGCATTTGAGCCGCAAACTTAATTCTGTTTTTAACAAACAATCCGGAATCTATGGCCTGATACTTCATACTTTAGGTTTTCCCAAATGTAAATATTTTCAATCAGATGCTGAAAAAATTATATGCAAATTAAAAAATTGAATGTGTCTATTTATATAGATTCTAAATAATTAAAAATTATAGTTAAACCTATTGCCTAAAAGCGCAGTGTGAAGTACCTTTGTCTAGTTAAAACATAAGTTTTATTATGAGTCAGTTTTTGAAGTCTTCGATCGCGAGAAAAATTGCCATGGCGCTATCCGCATTTTTCTTGATGATTTTTATACTTCAACATTTTGCCATCAATATTTTATCTGTTTTTAATCCGGATCTGTTCAATGATGTTTCACACTTTATGGGTACAAACCCATTGGTGCAATTTGTATTACAGCCTGTATTAATTTTTGGAGTCGTATTTCATTTTTTAATGGGATTTGTTTTAGAATATAAAAATAGAGCCTCTCGCACAGTATCTTATGCCATGAACAAAGGCAACGCAAATTCAACATGGATGAGCAGAAATATGATCTACAGCGGTGGTTTTATTTTGGCTTTCTTAGTCATCCACTTTATTGATTTTTGGATTCCGGAAATCAACACCAAATACATTGTTGGAGATACTTCAGGCCTATTGGATGATGGTAGTGGCTATCGATACTACGAAGAATTGCAACATAAATTCATACCGCTCTGGCGTGTGGTCTTATATTGCGTAGGTTTTGTGTTTTTATCACTGCACTTACTACACGGATTTAATTCTGCATTTCAATCGGTTGGGGCAAATAATAAATACACCCAAGGTTTAAAGAGT
>CAJWDI010000023.1:0-24458 GCA_913031185.1 uncultured Flavobacteriaceae bacterium
AGCCTAAAAATGAGCCAAAGGCCGCCTTAATGGCTGTTTTAGAGTCACTTTTATTGAGTAGTTCCCCAACAAAAGCCCCCAAAAAAGGGCCTATGAGAATTCCGCCGGGTATAGGTGCGATAAGCCCAATGATTAAACCAACTGTGGTTCCTATCATTCCATATTTTGATCCGCCAAATTTTTTGGTTCCAATAGCCGGTATGAAATAATCTAAAATCCAAATGATGATGGCAACAATTAATGTGATAATTAAAAGTTTTTTACTGACTTCTATCAAATTAGAGAAAAAAAGTAATAAAAAGCCAAACCAGCTGGTGATTGGACCTGGTAAAACTGGCAAAAAACTACCTGCGATTCCTAAGATCATTAGCCCTGATGCCATGATAATTAAAAAAATATCCATAATTCTTATTTTTATTTGTATGAATTATTCACCCGTACAATAAATATTTAATTTGGGCACAACACAAAACTACATCTTTTTTAAAATAATGATCGTTGTCCAGAGAATTTAATTTATAATATAGACCAGTCATGTAGGTATTGTTATATATTTGCAAAAATTTATTTGCGTTGAGTAAAGTCAATCTCTGCCAAGCATATGAACAGTCTTTGAAACTTCAAAAACTGCGAGAGCTTATGGCCTTATCTCAAAAAAAGTCCCAATTTAAAGGTGCTGTTGGCGCAGATTTGTCATTCTCCATAGCGACAGCTTTTACAAATCAAAATCAACCCTTTTTAATCGTTTTTGAATCTAAGGAAATTGCTGCTTTTCATCTCAATGACTTGGAGTTACTATTGCCCAAAGCAACAGTTCTTTTTTATCCAGGCAGTTACCGCAGACCTTATGAAATTGAGGAGACGGACAACGCCAATGTTTTGCTACGCTCTGAAGTGCTTAACCGTATTAATTCTCAAAAAAAATCAAGTGTTATTGTGACTTATCACGAAGCACTTTTTGAAAAAGTACTGTCCAAAAAAGAGCTGAACAAAAACACTTTAAAAATAAGTGTTGGCGATATGTTGAGTCTTGATTTTGTAAACAATATGCTTTTTGAGTACGAATTCAAGCGAGTAGATTTTGTCACTGATCCTGGGGAGTTTTCCATCCGTGGTGGCATTATAGATGTCTTTTCATTTGCCAATGATTCGCCTTATCGCATTGAGTTTTTTGGGGATGAGGTAGAAAGCATTCGTACTTTTGATATCGCTTCCCAACTTTCCATCAAACCCTGCACCAAATTTCAAATAATTCCAAATATTGAACATAAATCAAAGCGTGAAAATCGGATTGGATTTTTCCAGTACATTCCGAAAAATACCATTGTTTGGGCTCAAAACCTACCTGCTTTATTTCAAACTACTGACGTTCTTTTTGAAAAAGCAAAATCAGCCTATAAATTGTTGTCTGAGTCCATTCATTACAGCGATCCCGATGCCCTTTTTTGTACTTCAGATGATTTTAAGCAATCTCTACAGAAGTTTTCAATCTTTGAGCTGGGATCAGAGATATTTTACAACACTGGGCTAGAACACATTGTGGAAGTTAATGTAAGTCCTCAGCCTGCATTTAATAAGCAATTTAAACTTTTAATTGACGACCTCAATCAAAAACATGCTGGTGGATTTGAAAACTATATTTGTTGTGCAAATGCACAGCAAGCCCAACGCTTTCACGATATTTTTCAGGAGCATGAATCGGCAGTTCATTATAAAACTTTAGTACTTTCACTACACAAAGGCTTCGTCAATCAAGACTTGAAAATTGCATGTTATACCGACCACGAAATTTTTGAGCGCTATCACAAATTCAAGCTCAAGAATGGATTTTCCAAGAAGCAGGCCATCACGTTGAGAGAAATAAACAGTTTAGAGGTTGGGGACTATGTCACCCACATCGACCACGGTATTGGGAAGTTTGGAGGGCTTAAAAAGATTGACATTGAAGGCAAATCTCAAGAAGCCATAAAGTTATTTTATGGTGAACGCGATATTTTATATTTGAGTATTCATTCGCTGCACAAAATCACTAAGTTTAATGGGAAGGATGGCAAACCTCCCAAAATTTATAAGTTGGGGAGTAAGGCTTGGAAGACTTTAAAGCAAAAAACCAAGTCAAGGGTCAAAGCAATTGCCTTTAACTTAATAAAATTGTATGCCAAACGCAAATTGCAAAAAGGCTATCAATACCGCCCTGACAGTGCCATGCAATTGGAGTTGGAATCTTCATTTGTTTATGAAGACACCCCCGATCAAATAACATCCACCGCCGCCATAAAATCAGATATGGAAAGCGAACGACCCATGGACCGTTTGGTTTGTGGTGATGTTGGTTTTGGTAAAACGGAGGTGGCCATCCGTGCTGCATTTAAAGCTGTTGATAATGGAAAGCAAGTTGCCGTTTTGGTTCCAACGACCATTTTAGCCTTTCAGCATGCGAAGACTTTTGGTGAGCGCTTGAAAGCATTCCCTGTGACAGTTGGATATTTAAACCGTTTTAAAACAGCCAAACAAAAACGCGAAACGCTGGAGCAGTTAAGCACAGGCGCTTTAGATATTATTATTGGCACCCATCAATTGGTCAACAAATCAGTGCAGTTCAAGGACTTAGGGCTACTTATTGTAGATGAAGAACAAAAATTTGGAGTGGCTGTAAAGGACAAACTTAAAACCCTTAAAGATAATGTAGATGTTCTCACCTTAACTGCAACACCCATTCCTCGGACTTTGCAGTTCAGTCTTATGGCTGCCCGAGATTTATCTGTTATTACTACGGCTCCACCCAATCGATATCCCATTGAAAGTCATGTAATAAGACTGAGTGAAACCATTATTAGAGATGCTATCAGTTATGAGATTCAGCGTGCTGGACAAGTCTTTTTTATTCACAATCGTATCGAAAATATTCGGGAGGTAGCTGGTATGATTCAGCGCTTGGTACCAGATGCTAAAATTGCAGTTGGTCATGGACAATTGGAGGGCAAAAAATTAGAGCAACTCATGCTTAATTTTATGGAGGGCGCGTTTGATGTCTTGGTGAGCACTACAATTGTTGAAAGTGGGCTGGATGTTCCCAACGCCAATACGATTTTTATAAACAATGCCAATAATTTTGGTCTGAGTGACTTGCATCAAATGCGCGGTCGGGTGGGGCGAAGCAATAAAAAAGCGTTTTGTTACTTTATCACCCCGGACTATCATGCCATGACCAATGATGCCCGCAAGCGCATTTCCGCTTTGGAACAATATACCGCACTTGGCAGTGGCTTTAACATTGCAATGAAAGACCTAGAGATTAGAGGTGCTGGAGATTTATTGGGCGGGGAACAAAGTGGATTTATCAACGACATTGGATTTGAAACCTATCAAAAAATTCTCAACGAAGCCATCGATGAACTCAAAGAAAATGAATTTGAACATTTGTTCAGTAAAGATACTGAGCCTAAAATCTATGTCAAAGAATTGACAATTGATACGGATTTTTCATTGCTTTTTCCAGATGATTATGTGAATAATATTTCGGAGCGTTTGCGTCTCTACACCAAACTCAATGGATTAAAAACGCCGAAGGAACTTAAAACCTATGAATTAGAGTTGGTAGATCGTTTTGGCCCATTGCCCACGGAAGTTGTGGATTTATTAGACAGCGTAAAAATGAAGTGGTTAGGCATCGCACTAGGTCTTGAGAAAATATTAATGAAGCAGCATAAGTTTGTCGGATACTTCATCACCGACCAAAATAGCTCCTTTTTTGATTCACCACAATTTTTAAAAATTCTAAATCATGTTCAAAAGCATCCAAAGATTTGCTCATTAAAGGAGAAACAAACACGATCCGGGCTTCGTTTGTTATTGACTTTCAGTGATGTAAGCTCTGTCCAAAAAGGGCTGCAATGTTTAGAGGCCATTGTGGATTAATTTAGAAAATATTGAGATTCAATCATTTCTTTAAAAATGATAAAATGCATTTTTGAGATGTTTTATCTCAAAGCCATTACCGACTTTAATTAGGCTGACAATGTCAAATCGGACCTCTACGCCTAATTGATTTTCTTTAACATAAAAATCGATGGCCTCCACAATGCGCTGCTGCTGTTGCCGTTTTAAAAATGTTTCCGGAGCTCCGAAGAATCCAGTAGATCGCGTTTTAATTTCCACTGCAATCAATAGATTATCTTTAAGCGCAATTAGATCAACCTCTGCTTTTCTGTGGCGGTAATTTTTTTCTAGAATGCGGTAATTTTTTTGCTTTAAAAACGCCGCAGCCCTAGCCTCGCCTTGGCGACCCAGTTTGTAGGAAGTATTCATGTTTAGTAGGTTTTAAAAGCGTATTACAGTTTCAGATTTGGTAACATTAAGATCAATGGACCGCCCAAAAATTAAAGCACGATTTTCAGGCTTATGACCAGCAGGAATTCCAAAAGCAATCGGGAAGTCATAGGGGTCCAAAACATTTAGGATTAATTCTTCTATGCCAGTTCCCCAAGCCGGTGAATTGGCTTTAATATCCATCATGTCGCCCACAATAATCCCATTACAATGGTCAAAATAACCGGCGCGTTTGAGACTTTGCAACATGCGGTCAATGTGGTATTTATATTCTCCAATTTCTTCAATGAATAAAATTTTATTGCGCGTATCTAATTGCGATGCACTTCCAAGTTGTGCTGTCAAAAGCGTGAGGTTGCCACCCGTCAAAACGCCTTTGGCACCCCCTGGTCTATTGAATCTATTTGGTTTTATTCTGTGTTTAGCTAAAGCCCCAAATAGACCAGCTTTTAGGGATTTCAATGAAGTTTCAATGGCCTTGGCGTCTTCTTCCATATTAACGGGCATCATGGCGTGAAGCGTTTCATATCCCAAATTGTGAAGCTGATTGTGTAGGGCGGTAACGTCGGAGTAACCAACCAACCATTTAGGATTTTTCTTAAAGGCTTCAAAATTCAATTCATCCATAATTCGCATGCTGCCATAGCCACCGCGGGCACACCAAATTGCTTTAACATTGGGTGTGTCTAAGGCCCACTGTAGGTCTTTGAGCCTTTGCGTATCAGTGCCGGCGAAATGATGATTTTCAGAAAACAAATGTGGACCTAAAACCGGAACCAGCCCCCAGCTTTTTAAAAGGATTCGGGCGGCTTCAATAGTTTTTTTTCTGCTCTTTAAAATCCCTGCGGGTGCTACAATGGCAATTGTGTCTCCAACTTGAAGTATCGCTGGGCGAATGTATTTTTTTGACGCCATAGTTTGAGGAGTTTTAAAAGTAATTTTTGAAGATTTACTATACGTACAACTCATGAAAAGCAGCACGTAAAATAAAGATTTAAAATGCATTTCAAAGGGCTTTATGTAAAGATATAAAATTCTCTTGGGTTCTGTTCAGATTGCTGCTTTATTTGTGTATTTTTGTTATTACAATCTGAAAAATGTCAAAACGTTACACACTCACGGCCGCTTTACCCTACACCAATGGTCCTATTCATATCGGCCATTTAGCTGGGGTTTACATCCCCGCGGATATTTATGCGCGCTACCTGCGATTGCAGGGATGTGATGTGGCTTTTATATGTGGTAGTGACGAGCATGGTGTACCCATCACCCTAAAAGCTAAAAAAGAGGGGATAAGCCCGCAAGATGTAGTCGACCGCTATCACAAGATTATCAAAGACTCATTCAATGAATTTGGAATCTCGTTTGATAATTATTCAAGAACTTCAGCAGCAATTCACCACGAAACGGCTTCTAATTTTTTTAAAAAACTTCACGAAAAAGAGGCTTTTGTTGAAGAAACTTCAAATCAGTTATTCGATGCAGATGCTCAGCAGTTTTTAGCCGATCGGTTTGTAATTGGAACCTGTCCAAAATGTGGGAACACGGAAAGCTATGGCGATCAGTGTGAAGCTTGTGGAACCAGTCATAATGCTACGGATTTAATTGACCCAAAGTCAGCCATTTCAGGTAAAACTCCTGAGTTGAAATCTACCAAACATTGGTATTTGCCTCTTGATCAACACCAGGAATTTTTAAAAAATTGGATTGGAAATGAGCACAAAGATGACTGGAAGCCTAATGTGTATGGACAATGCCTCTCTTGGATCAATGATGGATTACGGCCTCGTGCTGTAACCCGAGATTTAGACTGGGGAATTCCCGTTCCTGTCAAAGGGGCTGAGGGTAAAGTCTTGTATGTATGGTTTGATGCTCCAATAGGTTATATTTCATCAACCAAAGAATGGGCACTTTCCCAAGGAAAAGACTGGGAACCCTACTGGAAGGCTAAAGATACTACCTTATTGCATTTCATAGGAAAAGACAATATCGTGTTTCATTGTATTATTTTTCCAGCGATGCTTAAAGCTGAGGGCAGTTATATATTACCTCAGAATGTGCCTGCAAATGAATTTTTGAACCTTGAAGGGAAAAAACTATCCACCTCAAAAAACTGGGCCGTTTGGCTGCCAGAATACCTTAAAGACTTTCCCGAGCAGCAGGACGTACTTCGTTATGTGCTCACAGCGACAGCTCCAGAAACCAAAGACAATGATTTTACTTGGAAGGATTTCCAGTCGCGAAACAATAATGAGTTGGTTGCTATTTATGGGAACTTTATCAATCGTGTTTTGGTGCTTACGCACAAATATTATGAAGGCAAAGTCCCTGAGCCAGTAGATTTGATTGGCGAGGATACTGCTGTTTTAGAAATGCTTCAAAATACACCAAAATCATTACAATCATCTCTAGACCGCTTCCGCTTCCGTGAGGCCAGTCAAATTTTGATGAATTTGGCTCGTACTGGAAATAAATATTTGGCCGATCAGGAGCCTTGGAAAGTCATTAAATCCGATCCGAAGCGAGTTCAAACCATTATGAATACTGCCTTACATATTGCTGCTGGGCTTGCAGTGTTGTCTGAACCCTTTTTACCCTTTACAGCTAAAAAATTACAGGGCATGCTGAAGTTTAACACGAAGCCCTCTTGGGAAGCGATTGAAGAGGGGCAAACTCTTCTAGTGGCGCAACATTGCATTGGAAAAGCCAATTTGTTGTTCACCAAAATTGAAGATATTCAAATTGAAGCGCAGCTTCAAAAACTAAAGGATAGCAAGGCAGAAAATAACAAGGAGCTTAATGTTGAAGCTCAAAAGCCAAATATCCCATTTAAAGATTTTTCTAAAATAGATCTTCGTGTTGGGACTGTTGTCGCAGCTGAAAAAATGCCTAAAACCAAAAAGTTATTGGTTTTAAAAGTAGACATTGGAGATGAGGTTCGTACCATTGTTTCTGGAATTGCAATGGATTACGCGGCAAGTGAAGTCTTAGGCCAAAAGGTTACAGTTCTCTGTAATTTAAAGCCACGTATATTACGAGGTATTGAAAGCCAAGGGATGATTTTGATGGGAAAATCAGCAAATGGAGCCCTGATCTTCATAGAGCCGGATTCTAGTCTTGAAACCATATCAGGATTGAATATCAGTTAAAGATTTTTTAGGCAGAAAAAAATTTTACTAAGTTTTAATTTTGTAATCAGAGCCTTCACTTATTCCTGAGTAACTATCATTTCTCCCGTTTATGACATCAATTTGCCCGTTTATTACACGAAATCCTTGGCAGGTTACATGGTACTTGTGTTTTTTGATAGTTTGTTTTTCCTTTGACTAAAATTCACAAACAGTTTTAGTGTTTTCGATAGAGTGTAAGATAGACCAATTAAATAAGTCGCATACAATTTTATGTCCCCATTTTTTTTATGGCAATTAAAAAACAATGCAGATAAAAGGCATTTATAAATTAGAATAAAACGCTGGGTTTTTAAAGATTTTGCTTATCTCTCTTAACGGTCCTTTCGGGGATATATGCTGTTGAAATATAAATTCTCTTGCCAGCACAATATACCGTGTGGCATCAGGGTTCGGGACAAGACCAGGTACCGTAGGCAAGAGAATACATGAGAACCGCTGCTGAACTTTGGATAGGTTTAGGACTAACCCTAAACTTTTATTGAGAGCTTCAAAGGCGGTTCGATATGTCACGTCCAATCATCTACTAGTTCAATCCATTGATTAATTTAAGAAGCTACATTAGATGAAATAAGATCTGTAGCCTAGTCATTATTTTTCAGAATTTTAACTGTATGTAATGAGTTTACCCCCTTCACTTATGTTTGTATTTTTTTGATTTTTAAATCAATGTACTGGGCCTTCTTTTTTGGATTTATAAAAAAACATATTTTATTTTATATAGCCCCTAAAATAATGGGGTTAAAATTATTAATTAAATAAAAATTATAAAAAATACCCTTTAAATTCACGGGTATTTGATGTAAAAATATATTTTTGGAACTTCTATTAACCAAAAAAAGTGCTTTAACTTTAACGTCACTTTTATAAAATAATTAAATTACTATGATCAATTCATTATTTACAAATCTCCCCCTTCTAATCCAAGATACCGCTTCTGTCGAAGGCGACATGGGAATGTTATGGATGCTTTTATCTGGTATCCTAGTATTCTTTATGCAGGCTGGATTTACCTTGGTTGAATCCGGTATGACTGCATCTAAAAATGCAGTCAATATTGCCATGAAAAATATGCTTGATATTTGTGTTGGTACAATCACTTATTGGCTTGTCGGTTACTCATTAATGTATGGTGAAACTTCAAACGGTTGGTTTTTCTGGTCTGGACTTTTTCAAGGTGATGGTGCAGATTTGTTTTTTCAAACCATGTTTGCAGCCACTGCCGCTACAATTGTTTCCGGAGCAATTGCAGGTCGTACAAAATTTTCAACATACGCAATCTTTACTGTTGTAATGACTGCAATCATATATCCAATTGCTGGTGGTTGGGAATGGAATGGTGGTTGGTTGAATAATACCGATGATTACTTTTTTAACGCTGAATTCATTGATTTCGCCGGTTCTTCTATTGTCCATGGTGTAGGTGGTTTTGCTGCATTAGTAGCTGCTTATATGGTAGGTCCTCGTATTGGTAAATATGTTGATGGAAAAGTAGTTCCTATTCCTGGTCACAATTTAACTTTAGCCACACTTGGTGTATTTATTCTTTGGTTGGGTTGGTTTGGATTTAATGGAGGTTCTCAATTAGCATGGGGAGGAGACGATGCCATTGGTGCATCAGCTGTTGTTGTAAGTACAAATATAGCTGCTGCTGCGGGTGCTCTAGGTGCCTTATTTACAACATGGATATACCTCGGTAAGCCAAATTTGTCACACACATTGAATGGTGCATTGGCTGGATTAGTCAGTATAACTGCAGGTTGTGGAAATATGACTGAGTTTGGAGCTATGATGGCTGGTTTAATTGGTGGTATAATCGTTGTTTTTTCAATTGAATTTGTTGAGAAAAAACTTAAAATTGATGATGCCATTGGTGCATTTTCTGTACATGGCGTCGCTGGTTTTTGGGGTACTATTGTGATAGGCCTCTGGGGTGTTGATGCTGATGGAGCCATAGGTATTTTCAATGGAGCTGGTGCTGATCAATTTGTGGTTCAATTAACAGGTGCAGTTTCATATGCATTATGGGCTGTTCTTCTTTCTTTTGTAGTTTTTGCAATTTTGAAAGCAACTATGGGCTTAAGAGTCAGTGAAGAAGAAGAGTTAGAAGGCCTAAGTATGTCTGAACATGGAGATTTACCATATGCTGGTAAAAGAAAAAGAGAATAAATTAACCCTAATTTTATGAATATTTTTTTTTAGTTTTGATTAAATATCAAATTCAAAAGCCTTAGTTTAATCCTAAGGCTTTTTTTTGTTTTATAATTTATGTTTACATAATTCATTTAAAAATATGATGTTTACTAATTATTTGATAAAATTTCTTTTTATGTTATGATTTCTGATGAAGTTGATTCATTTTTGAATACTTTTGAAAATTCAAAATTAAACAAACAAATTATGAAAAAAGTTGAAGCAATCATTAGAAAATCTAAGTTTTCTGTGGTTAAAAAAGCCCTCCATGAGGTTGGAGTAAATTTTTTTTCTTACTGGGATGTCACTGGTATAGGAAATGAAAAAGAAGGCCACGTGTACCGTGGTGTTTCATACAGCACAAGTGACATCCAACGTCGTTTTTTATCAATTGTAGTCAATGACAGTTTTTTAGAACCTACTGTTAATGCTATTTTGGGATCCGGTTCTACAGGTGAAGTTGGAGACGGTAAAATTTTTGTAAGCGATATTCAGGAAGCTTACCGAATAAGAACTGGAGAAAGTGGAGGAAATACTCTAAACTAATTAATTAACCAATACATTAAAATTAAGATATAAATTATGGAACTAACAACGAACAACGTATGGATGATGATTTGTACGGCGCTTGTATTTTTTATGCACATGGGATTTGCCTTTTTAGAAATCGGTTTGACTCGAAAGAAAAACACGATCAATATATTATTTAAAAATATATTCATTATTACTACGGGGCTATTACTCTATGGCATTGTGGGCTTCAATTTAATGTACCCAGGATTTGCGGAAGGCGCCCTAGGTGTTTTTGGTTTTGCAGGCTTTGGGCTCCAAGCACCATTAATTGAAGGCACCTTAGATTTGGCCTACAATGAAGGCTATACATATTGGACAGATTTTCTGTTTCAGGGCATGTTTGCGGCTACAGCTGCAACTATTGTCTCGGGTGCTGTAGCGGAGCGTATGAAAATTTTCCCATTCATGATTTTTACAGTTTTTTATGTTGGATTTGTTTATCCAATCCTAGGGTCTTGGAAGTGGGGTGGCGGTTTTTTACAACAACTTGAAACGCCTTTTTATGATTTTGCAGGATCTACTTTAGTACATTCTGTCGGGGGGTGGGCAGCCCTTGTGGCAGTCATTCTCCTAGGCGCCAGAATTGGTAAAATAAAAGAGGGTAAAGTTCAAGCCATTCCAGGTCATAACATTCCCCTAGCCACTGCAGGTGTTTTGATTCTTTGGTTAGGGTGGTTTGGATTTAATGGCGGATCTGTGCTTTCAGCCGACCCAGAATTAACCTCTTTGACTTTAGTAATGACTTCTATTGCCGCGGCAGCTGGAGGGGTATTTGCAGCAATTATTTCGACAATTGTTTTCAAAAATTTAGATTTAACAATGTTTTTAAATGGCATCCTAGGAGGTCTCGTTGGAATAACCGCTGGTGCTGACCAAATGAGCCCAACAGATGCTGTTTTAATTGGTGCTATTGCAGGTTTGTTAATCGTAGCTGCTGTTTCGTTTTTTGACCGTTTAAAATTAGATGATCCGGTTGGCGCCATTGCCGTTCACTTGGTCTGTGGTATTTGGGGAACATTGGCTGTAGGCCTTTTTGGTGCACTTGCATCCGCGGATCAATTTTTGAGTCAACTTACAGGGGTCGCAGCTTATGCGATTGCTTGTATTGTGGTATCGTTTTTGATCTTAGGAACCCTAAAAGTTACTCTGGGAATACGTGTGAGTGAGAAAGAGGAGTTGGAAGGTTTGGATATACATGAACATGGCATGAGCGCGTATTCGAATTAGGATTTCACCACACTGAAATTTTAAATTTAATTAAAGCGATACCCCAATTTTTAAAATTTATAATCTTAAAACTATGGCGAGCAGCAGGACAACTTTAAAAGAATTAGCGTCTATATTAGAACTTTCTATTTCTACAATTTCTAAGGCACTTAATGACAGTCATGAAATAAGTGATGCGACCAAAAAGCGCGTGGTTAAAATAGCAAAGTTGTACAACTATCGTCCTAATAAAATTGCATTGGGATTAAAATCAGGACGGACTAATACTATTGCGGTAATCATTCCTTCTGTTCAAAATAGTTTTTTTGCAAGAGCATTGTACGGCATAGAAAGTGTAATTTCAAAATCTGAGTACACCGCTATAGTCTGCTTTACTAGAGAGTCTCATAAAAAAGAAGTGGGAAATTTTGACATGTTGAGCAATGGTGTAGTCGATGGTTTTATTGTGGCTGTCTCTGAGGAAACACAAACAGTAAAAAACTTCAGTCATTATGAAGATGCAATGAATGAAGGAAAAAGCATTGTTATGTTTGACCGTGTTATTGATTCCATTCCTTGTACCAAAATAAAAACCAATGATTATACAGCAATTTCAGAAGCTACAAATAATCTCTTAAGATCTAAAAGAAATCAGATCATTTTAGTTTCTGCAATTAATAATTTAAATGTTGGTAAACAAAGAACAAAAGGGTACCAAAAAGCCATGGAAGAAGCAGGACTACCCTCCGTTGTTTTGAAAGCAAATCGCGATGAAATTGAAAATGTTTTGAAAGATTACGCACTGAACAATACTTTTGATGCTGTCATAGCACTGGACACTGATGCCTCTTTTGCAGCCTACAAAGTGGCCAGTGAATTAGGTAAAAACATCTCAAGAGACGTTGCAGTCATTGGATATATGAGTGAGCGCATTGCGCCCTATTTAACCCCAGCGCTCACGACCATTAATCAACACAGTTATACAATGGGTGAAACTGCAGCAAAAATGTTGTTAGCGCAACTTGAAAGTAAACAAAATACGGATCAAACGGTTTTGATTGACTCAACGTTGTCACAGCGCGTTTCGTCCTAAATTTCTATAAAAACAAAAAACCCACATTTCGTGGGTTTTTTGTTTTTAATTTACAGCAATAAAAGCTCATTGACTATCACTTCCGTGGTGTAGCGTTTCTCACCCTCCTTATCGTCATAACTTCTTGAGCTTAACTTTCCTTCAATTGCAATTTGCTTACCCTTTGTAACATACTGCTCAATCAAATCAGCTGTTTTATTCCATGCGATTAAATTGTGCCATTGTGTCTTGGATTGCTTTTCTCCATTTTTATCTTTGTAATGTTCATTGGTAGCCAGTGAAAATTTTGCTAATTTTTTACCATTGTCAAGGGTGACGATTTCTGGGTCATTCCCTAGGTTTCCAATTAACTGTACTTTATTTCTCAGTGTATTCATAATATATATTTTATAGATTTAACAGTTATTCTATCGAACGTTTCGACTTTGCAAACATACATTTGGACATTTGACTTAGTCGGTTGTTTGTTGTTTGCTTTCGTTTGTAATCGTTTGTTGTCGCTTATAATTTATTATTTTGTATGTTTATAAAAAAGATGAAATGCGAGAAAAACAGTGTCCAGAGTGTGGTGATAAAATTATTGGCCGAACAGATAAAAAATTCTGCAGTGATGGTTGTCGCAATACTTTTAACAACCGCATCAATAAAGATCAAAAGAATTTGATTCGTAATATCAATAATCGTTTGCGTAAAAATTGGCGCATTCTTGAACAACTCAATCCACAACAAAAAACAAAAAAACCGCGCGCCCAGCTTGTGGCATTAGGATTCGATTTTAGTTATTTCACTAGTATTTATACGACAAAGTCCGGGAATACCTATTTTTTTGTGTACGACCAAGGCTATTTGGCTCTCGAAAATGATTTTTATGCATTAGTGAAACGGGGATAATTAATTTCTTTTTTCCCCGCTTATTACGCCATGTGGCCGTTTATTACATTATGCGGCCGTTTATTACATGAGCCTTGTATAGTATGTGATTCGAATGTATTTTTACACCAGTAATATTTCTATTACATTTTTTTTAAAAGTTAAATTGGTTAATTTTGAAAAAGCACCCTTCCAGGGTGCTTTTTTTATGACTTTAATTAAAAAAAATCTTTTAAATTTGACTTTTTAATTAAAGGCTATGAAATTTAAAATTACGCTACTTTATATTTGTTTGCTTTGTTCCTCTCATTGGAGTTTTGCACAATCCGACTCAGAATTAATTGATCATTACAAGATGTATTATGCACAAATGCAAAAACAAGGGGATGTTCAAGGCATTATAAATGCCATGACACATCTTTTGGTTTTAGAGCCTAATATCGCTAGAAAGGACACGCTTGCAGCTTATTACATGAATGAAGGAAAATATTTACAAGCATTGAACCTTTTGGGAATTGAAAAAGACACATTAGATAGTAATATGGCATTAGAAGTTAAGGCGGTCTCTTTAAAGTCATTAAATGAGCCCGCTCGCGCACTTGAGCAGTATGAGCTGTTGTTTAAAAGACTACCCACTGCAAGTTTGGCTTATGAGTTGGCTGATTTAAAAATCTCAACCAATGACATTATGGGTGCTAACCTTAACATCACCTATGGTATTGCCAACAGTACGGAGCAGATGATGAAGCCTTATTACGAAACTCAAACACCCTACCAAGTTCCGCTTAAGGCAGGGTTTATGTATTTAAAAGCCATTGCTAAGTTCAAAGAAAATCCGGAGACAAATCACGAGGCCGCAATTGAATTATTAGATGCTACTCTAGCTGTAGTTCCTAATTTTAACTTAGCAACTTTGGCTAAAAATGCAATTGCCAGTCAAAAACCCGAAACAGATTCAGATTAGGACATTATGTTTCTTTCGCACAAATCATTTCAAAAAAAATGTCTAATTAATTGCTAATTTTATAAACTGATTGTATAGATTTTTCATACGTTTTATTTATTTGGTGAATTAGAATATCGTATGCGCGAAGGGTATTGTTTTTGGTTTCTTTAATTCGCCTGGATCCTTCTGGGTGATTTGTAGAGGCTTCATAGAATTGGTAGGCATTTGTTTCTAAAACTTTGATGCGTGCCCAAATGTTATTTGTATTTAACAAATTTGGCATATTGATTTCAAGGTTTATAAAAAGTTGCTTGATGTCATTTTTTTGTAATTCGAAAATAGACGTATTATCTTCTTTCAGTTTTATAATTTCATTTTTTAAGACGTATAGAGCCGTCCAATCTTCTATAATTTTTTCAGCTGTGTTATTGACTTCAAGAAGGGGTGTTTTTTTTACATCAAGATCTTTCGCCCCAGTCGAAGATTTCATGTCTCCTATAGTTGTTGAATCTTCATTGTTATTAGCAGTTGTTTCACATTTAGTGAAAAATGTAAAAATTAATGTACAAGCAAATAAAATTAACAGTTTTTTCAACATCTAAATAAAAATTTGAAGATTGCAGGTATTTACACAAATATGACAATAAAAAGATTAATTTGCTAAAGTGAATTGTTAATTTAAGTTTTAAAGACTTAATGGTTGAAGTTTTTTTTAAAAAAAATCCCATTCAATTGAATGGGATTGTGTGGTACCTCCAGGAATCGAACCAGGGACACACGGATTTTCAGTCCGTTGCTCTACCAACTGAGCTAAGGTACCCCGCATAATGCAGCAGCAAATATAATGCAATTTTAGTATTCCCAAAGTAAATAATTAAAAAAATGGTTTTGTAAATTTACAGTCTAGAACATCTTATGAACTTAATTGTAGACATTGGAAATTCAAGTGTTAAATTAGCTGTTTTTGAAAAACAAACATTGATCTTTTTACGTCGTGAAAAAGCCAATGACTTGGAGCATTCTGTTTTAGAGATATTAAATCGTTTTCCAAAGATTAAGCAAATTTATGTAGCCTCAGTTGTGGCCTTTGACCGCAGTCATTTTAGTAAAATTTTCAGTTCCTATAAGCTATTTTTTTTAGACTCGAAAAGTAAGTTTCCTTTTGTAAACCTGTACCAAACCCCAGAATCACTCGGTCCAGACCGTATGGCGCTGGTTGCTGCAGCGGTATGTAAATACGCCAACCAAAATGTTTTAATTATAGATGCAGGGACTTGTATCACCTATGATTTTGTTGATGCCAAATCGAATTATCACGGGGGCGCTATCTCACCCGGGATCCAGATGCGCTATAAGGCACTGTATGAGAATACCGATCGTCTTCCGCTACTTGAGCCCACTATACCAACCCATATCGTCGGGGACACAACCCAAAGCGCTATTCACTCAGGCGTTGTTTTGGGCGTTGTTAATGAAATAGAAGGGGTTGTAGCATCATACAAATCTAAATATTCCGGTTTGAAAGTAATATTATCAGGAGGTGATGCGAATTTCTTGTGTAAACAATTTAAAATTAGCATATTTGCTGTCTCAAATTTTCTTTTAGAAGGACTTAATTTTTTATTAGAATATAACTCAAACAAATGATCAAAAAGTTATTGATTTGTGCCTCAGTTGTAATTTCAAGCGTTGCAACTGCACAAGAAAGCACAAGCTCACCCTACTCGTTTTATGGCCTTGGAAGCCTTAAATTTAAAGGCACTGTTGAAAACAGAGCTATGGGCGGAATTAGCGTCTATTCCGATAGTATTCATATCAATTTAAGAAATCCAGCCTCCTACGCCGGTACAAATTTAGCGTTTTATAACAATGAGGCCCGTCCTGTTAAATTTACTTTGGGAACAAGTTATTCATCAACCACCATAGAAACTTCTACAGCCTCTGATAATTACAGCAATTCTGCAATAGATTATTTGGCAGTCGCTCTACCATTGAAAAAGTTTGGATTGGGTTTTGGTGTTTCACCTTATTCCTCTGTAGGATATAATCTACAATCTAGAAATCAAAACAATGATTTACAATATAGATATAGAGGTGAGGGGGGCATCAACAGAGCCTTTTTAGGGTTAGGTTATCAGGTTTCCAAAAATCTAAGAATTGGCGTAGATACTCAGTATAATTTTGGAAATATTTCCAACACGAGTATTGCTTTTGGTTACAATGATCTAGATGAATTATTGCAGTTTCAAAGTCGTGAAGTCAACCGCTCTGATTTGTCAGGGTTTTCTTTTAATTTTGGATCAATTTTCAATGTAAAAATGAACAACACTCTTGAACTAATGTTTGCAGCAAGTTACAGTCCTGAGGCGAGCATAGCATCTAGAAACCAAAGTGAATTTTCGACCATCGTCATTGATTCTGACCAAACAGAATTTGTTGTTGATTCTGTAAATGTTGATTTAGAACCGGATAACCTTGCAGAAACAAGCTTAATTTTACCATCTAAAACCAATTTTGGGATTGGCATTGGAAACCCTCGAAAATGGTTTATTGGAGTCGATTATACTTTTTTGGAAGCTTCTAGATTTTCAAACCGCTTTGTCGAGATCGACAACACGACTTTCGAAGATGCCAATTCACTATCAATTGGAGGATTTTTTATACCAAAATACGATTCCTTTGGGAAGTACTGGAAACGCATCGTTTACAGGACAGGGATGCGTTTAGAACAAACAGGATTAGTTGTCAATAACGAGTCCATTGAAGAATTTGGCATATCTTTTGGTGTAGGAATTCCAGTCGGAAGGCTTTTTTCAAATGCCAACTTTACATTTGAGTGGGGCCAGAGAGGTACCACCGCTTCAAATTTAGTTAAAGAGACCTTTTTTAATTTTAATATTAGTCTTTCTTTAAATGACCGTTGGTTTGAAAAACGAAAGTTTAATTAAAAGTATACTAAAACAAAACTAATTAAATATGAAACCTAAAATTCCATTGATTGTTGCATTTCTTTCCATTTTTGTAACTCCTTGTTTCACACAAAATCAAGAAGACATTCAAACCTTGTCTATTTTTAGTGAGTATGTGAAATCTAAAAACTACGATGCAGCATACACACCATGGATGGAACTCCGTCAGAGAAATCCGCGTTTTAACAAAGCTATTTTTGTTTACGGGGAGCGGATTTTGAAAGATAAAATTAAAAAGAGTACAGGTGAAGAAAAAGTTAATTTTATAAATGATATGTTGGCACTGTGGGAAGAACGTGCCCAATACTTTTCAGCAGTCACTCCGAAAGGAACCTACATGGCAAAGGCCTGCCAGTTAAGATACGACAACAGACAAGAGCTTGGTATAAATAAAGTACAGTTACACTCAGATTTTAGTGAGGCGTATAACACCGATCCTGAAACATTTACCAATCCGAAGAGTTTATACACTTATTTTTCATTGGTAGTGGATATGTACGACGCAGGAAATTTGCCAGCACAAGAGCTATTTAACAGTTATGAAGTTGTAACCGAAAAAGTTGAGAGTGAGGTTAAAAACTACACCAATAAAAGAAATGCATTTTTGGATGAAGAAGGTGTTCCAAAAGAACTTTCTCGGACTAACGCTTCTCGCTTAAAGTCTTACAATAGCTACTTAAAAGCTTACGATCAAATTTCGTCTAGTATCGACGTCAAATTAGGATCTCGTGCCAATTGTGAAAATTTAATTCCGCTTTACAGTCGAGATTTTGAAGCTTTTAAGAATGATGGATTGTGGTTGCAACGCGCCATGAACAGAATGTATGCTAAAGGCTGTAATGAAGATCCGTTATTTGTCAAAATTGTGGAACAGAAAAATAAATTAGAGCCCAATGCTGATACTTCTTTTTATCTTGGATTGTTGAAGGAGAAATCAGGTCTAACAGATGAAGCATTGGCATTTTATAACCAGGCAGTAGATCTTGAATCCGATGAATTTGCCAAAGCAAAAATTTTATTTAAAATTGCCACAAATTTTAAAAAGAAAGGGCGCTATGGCCAGGCGCGTACATACTACAAAAAAACCCTGAGCTTTAATCCCAGCATGGGAAGGTCCTACCTTGCCATAGCAGCGATGTATGCCAAAAGTGCAAACACTTGTGGAACGGATAATTTTTCTAAAAGAGCCGTCTATTGGTTGGCTGCCAAAGAAGCTGCCAAAGCCAGTAAAGTGGATCCAAATATGAAGAAGAATGCCGCTAAATCCATTGCGAACTTCAAAGCAAAAGCCCCTCAAAAAAGTGAGATATTCTCGTCGGGAAGAGCAGGTGAAACGATTAACATTGGCTGTTGGATTCAGCGCAGTATTACAGTACCAAACCTTTGATGAAAACTAAGCCTTCCATTTTAACTAAAAGCGGCGTTGTTTTATTCGTCATAGCCATGCTTTTTTCATGTTCCAAGAGGCTTGAACAAACCCAAATCAGCGATAAAACAGAATTTTTACCCATGTCTATTGCCGAAAACATCAACACAAAATACACAGATTCTGGGCGATTAACCTCTATTTTGGTAAGCTCAAAAATGATTAACTTCTCTAACCAAGACTTTCCTTTTTATGAATTTCCTGAAGGCATCCATCTAACGCTATTTGACAAAAAAAAAACATCAAGTACAGTGGTGTCAAACCACGCCATGGTATACAATGAAACCGATCTCATTGATTTAAGAGGTGATGTCGTTTTGACAACAGCCACAAATGACACGCTTTTCACAGATCAATTGTATTACGATCAAAAAAAAGAATGGTTATTCACGGATTTTCCTGTAAAATTTAGAACCAAGGACTACATCACCAATGGCAATGGCTTTGACGCCAATCAAGATTTTACAAATGCCCAGGTTTTAGAAGTCACGGGGAGGATTTACATTGCGGAATAATACGTATCTTTACTATAAGATCAATCCGTTTAATACATGAAATTTTTACACTACTTTAAATATTTTTATCTCTTTTTCGCATGTTTATTTGCCTATGATGCCATTGGAAAATGGGATTCTAATAGAGAAGGAGCCTACCTCTCATTATTTTTTGTAGCCTTTGCGATTTTTATATTCTTTTTTAGGAATAAATTTCAGCAGCGATTTAAAGATCGAGAGCAATTATAACCAAATGACCTCTGAAGTCCTCATAATTATATTGAGTTTGTTTTTTTCAGCCTTCTTTTCAGGGATGGAAATCGCCTTTATTTCCTCGAATAAAATTCACATTGAAATTGAAAAAAAACAAGGTGGGTTTTTATCTAAGTTATTAAGTAAAATAACTGCCAAGCCTTCAAAGTTTATAGCGACGATGCTCATTGGAAATAACATCGCACTTGTTGTTTATGGTTTGTATATGGGCGACCTTTTGGTTGCTTGGTTTTCAAATCATATTCCCAATGAATCAAGTTTAATACATTATTTTTTTGACGAATTAAGCTTGTTAACTCAAACGATTATCTCCACTTTGGTGATATTGCTTACTGCTGAGTTTTTACCAAAAGTATTTTTTCAGATATACGCCAATACACTAATGAAATTACTGGCACTGCCGGCCTATGTTTTTTATATCTCTTTTTCATTTTTTTCAAATTTTGTGATTTGGATTTCAGATTTGGTTTTGAAAACATTTTTTAAAACCAAAGGCGATGAAATTCCATTGGCTTTTACCAAAGTAGAATTGGGGCATTATATCAGTGAACAAATGGCAACGGTTGCAGTAGATGAGGCTATTGACAGTGAAATTATGATTTTTCAAAATGCACTTGATTTTTCTGAAGTCAAGGCCAGAGAAGTTATGGTACCTCGTACAGAACTAACGGCCATTGAAATCCACGACACCATAAAGAATTTGAGTGCATTATTTACACAAACTGGGCATTCAAAAATTGTGGTTTATAATAACTCAATTGATGATATTCTAGGCTATGTCCACGCCTTCGACTTGTTTAAAAATCCAAAGTCTATAAAATCGATGTTGATGCCAGTTGAGTTTGTCCCTGAAACCATGTTGGCAAAAGATATTTTGAATGTATTGACAAAAAAGCGAAAAAGTTTGGCAGTAGTACTGGATGAATATGGAGGGACTTCAGGGATTTTAACGGTTGAAGACATCGTAGAAGAATTGTTTGGTGAAATTGAAGACGAACACGACTCAGTCGCGCTCACTGAAACACGGTTAGATGAAGACTCCTTTCTGTTTTCCGCCCGCCTAGAAGTTGATTATCTTAATGAAACCTATAAATTACAACTGCCAGAACACGAAAATTATGAAACCCTTGGGGGGCTGATTGTTCACCATACTGAAACCATACCCATTAAAAACGAACACATTCGCATTGCTGATTTTCAGTTTACAATCGAGGAAGTATCCGACACCAAAATTGAAATGATTTCACTGAAACTCACCAAAGACGATTGACTTTAAGCGCCTATCCAGAATAAATATTTAATCGCTTTTTATTAATTCAAATTAAATTGGTATTTTCGTCCACTGTAATTTTAAATTTTAGACAACAATTTCATGGCTGTATTAAACAAAATTAGACAACGATCAATTTTCTTAATCATCGTTATTGCACTCGCATTATTTTCATTTGTAATTGGAGACATTTTCAACAATTTAGATTCCAGTTCAGCAGCTGATTCCGCCATTGCCACAATCAATGGGGTCGACATAGAACGCAATGAATTTATGACTAAAGTTGAAAACATTCAACGCCAATCAAATGGTTCCATGACCAACACACAAGCCATGAATCGCGCATGGAACAATGAAGTACGTGCCAAAGTGATGCAATCTCAATACGATGCACTCGGATTGTCTGTAGAGCGAGATTATATGCGAAGCTTATTAGAGCAAAATTTAGGATCTTTTGAAGAATTTAAAAATGAAGCGGGTCTTTTTGACCAAGATAAATTGAACGAATTTATCGCCAATCTTAAGGCCATCGCACCCGAAACAACTACCTTAGGGGGTTCTGTTATAGACTACAAATCTTGGACAAATTTTGAACAAAATGTTGCAATTTCGGGCGTACAACAAGCCTATTTTAACATGGTTAAATCCGGAATTACGGGCACCCTTACCGAAGGAGAATTGGATTACCAACTTGAGAACGACAAAGTCGATTTGAAATACGTTCAAATCCCATATTCTAGTATTGCTGACAGCACTATAACTGTTAAAAGTTCTGAAATCAAAGCCTATATAAAGCGTTTTCCTAAAAAATATGAGGTCAAGGCGTCAAGGGATTTGGTTTTTGTGGAATTCAAAGAAGAGGCGTCCTTAGAAGACGAACAAGCCATTAAAGCCGATTTAAGTGCTTTAATTTCTGACCGTGAGGAATTTAATGAAGCGGCCAATGCAACGCAAACCATTGTTGGGTTTAAAAATACCAAAGACAATGCCTCGTTTGTCAATTCCTACTCCGCAGATAATTTCAATGACAATTATGTCTTTAAATCCGCTTTTGCATCAGATCAAGCCGATAAAATATGTGGGCTTAACGAAAGTGAGATTTATGGGCCTTATAAAGAATCAGGATTTTATAAGCTATCTAAAATGGTGTCTTTAAAACGCATTCCAGATTCTGTGAAAGTTCGCCACATATTGACCCCTTTTGTAGGGAGTACTCGCGCAGATGCTTCGGTCACCAAAACAGAAGCAGAGGCCAAAACAACTGCCGATAGTATTTACAAGGTTTTAAAGCGAAACCGTTCTAAGTTTAAATCCCTACTTTCTTTATCTTCCGACAAGGTGAGCAACGAAAAAGATGGTGTAATAGAATTTGCTTATACTGCTGGTTTTGCGCCAGAGTTTAAGGCCTACTCTTTCGAAAATCCTAAGGGAAGTTTAGGAGTTGTGAGAACCGATTTTGGATACCACGTGATAGAAATTTTAGGACAAGGTACCCTACAGCAAGCCTATAAAGTAGCGACCATTTCACAAGCGATTGAGCCTTCAATTGAAACGGTTGATGAAGTTTTTAAGAACAAATCAAAATTTGAAATTGCTGTTGCCGATGCTGATTTTGAAACCGTTGCTGCCGAAAGTAATTATGAGGTTAGGTTGGTAAGCAGTGTGAAGGAATTGGATGAAAACATTCCTGGTTTGGGTGCACAACGCGCCATTGTACGTTGGGCATTCGAGGACAGTTCAAGCGAAGGTGATTTTAAAAGCTTTAATACTACAGCAGGTGGCTTTGTAGTTGTAAAGCTCACTGGGGTCAATTCAGCAGGTTTGATGTCTTCAGAAAGTGGCTCTGTTACTGCTTTACCAGAAATAAGAAAAGAAAAGAAAGCAGAAATTATAAAGGCCCGAATCTCTGCCACAACTCTTGATGAGATCGCCACTGCAGAAGATCAAACCATTAAAACGGCCGTTGCGGTCAATATGAAAAATCCAACGCTTTCAGGTGCTGGTCGTGAGCCTCTGGTTATTGGAACTGCATTTGGTCTAGAAGAAGGTGCTACTTCTGGACTCATCTCAGGAAATTCGGGGGTTTATGCTGTTCAAGTCACCAAAGTGACAGCAGCAGCTGCACTTCCAAGTTACCAAGCCGCTGCTAACAGAGTTGGAAAAGCCAAGGAAAATGCAGTCAATACCCAATTGTACAATGCTCTTAAAGACGCTGCTGAGATTGAGGATAACAGAGCTGTTTTTTACTAGAAAATTTCAAATAAATAATTTTAAGGGACTGATTTTTCAGTCCTTTTTTTGTAATGCCATTTCTCCAAACGTTACAATCGTATTATACCCCTTATCCTTAAAATATTGTGTATTGGTTCTTGTTGCCAAAAAGAAATCGCCACCCCAAGCTCCTAAGCTTTTTATCGCTCCAGGATAGTCTGAAAAATGTGTGGTTTTTAGTGGGGATTGTTGGATAAGATTGCCCACAATAGTCTCGTGTTTGCTCATCAGTACTTCAAATTCTTCTAAAGTAGTGGCCACCAAAAGTGCATCGGTAATGGCATTCAGTTCAGAAAAATCAAGTTTTTCACCCTTTTTCAACGCTTCATAGGCTGCAATGGCCTTGCGACTGTTTCGCTTTTGGTTCTGGTGTACAAAAAACAACTGGTCTTTAAAAGGGGGATTAAACACTGCTTTTTCAATCTTGGTAGATTTTAAGGTTTTTTGGAACGTAATCGGGTAGGGGTGTTGCGCACAAGCAATGTCATAGCCACTGCCACCAAAAGTTGCAGCGAGCAGCTTGTAGGCATCTACTTTGGCCCATTGTGCCAAATTGTTAATCAATGTTGAGGACGACCCTAACCCCCAGTTTTTAGGAAATTCCAATTGGCTATGCATTTCAAATCCAGTTTGAGTTTTAAAAACATTAGGATTGAGCTTTGAAATCGCATAAAAACATTCAGATAGGCGTTTTGCAGTGTCGTTTGTGTTAGGGGTTTTAAAAGTTGGAAGTTGTAAAGTCGTTTCAAACCAAAGTTTTCCATTATGGTCAAAACTTTTCCAACGAATTTCGGGGCTTTCAATGGGTTTTATTTCAAGCGATTGTCCAAATTTTGTTGGAAGCGCTAGGGCTTTGGCACCGTCTAAAACGGCATATTCAGAGGATATCAATAGTTTTCCGTGGCTGTAATAACTTGGCATCAGGTACGTAGGTTTTTAAGGGCTTCGGACACCGCACGTTGGGAAACACTATTGGTTTTAAAATGTGTGATCAATTGTTCTTTTTCAGCCGGATTGGCCTCCAATTGATTTAAAATGTTAAGCAAGTGCATTTTCATATGCCCTTTTTGAATTCCGGTGGTAGTAAGTGAGCGCAGGGCTGCAAAATTTTGGGCCAGTCCCGCAACAGCAACAATTTGCATTAAGTCTTTAGCAGAAGGTTTGCCCAGTAATTCCAAGGCAAATTTCACCATGGGGTGTAAGGCGGTTAGTCCCCCAACAGTCCCAAGGGCAAGGGGGAGGTCTACCCAAAATCTGAACATGTTATTTTCTAGTGAGGCATGGGATAAACTTGCATATTGCCCCGATTTTGCCGCATAGGCATGAACCCCGGCTTCAACCGCTCTAAAATCATTTC
>CAJWDI010000024.1:0-23715 GCA_913031185.1 uncultured Flavobacteriaceae bacterium
GAAACTGGATTTTGAATCCAGCGCGTCTACCAATTCCGCCACTTGAGCAAAAAGTTGGATTGCAAAACTATAAAATTTATTCGTTATACAAATACAAAATAGTTGGTTTTATCCTTTTACAGTTCAAATAAATTCATAAATTTGCCACTCGATAAAATCGAGCTTGGGAAACCTTCAAAAAAACCAGTAAAATGTCAAAAGCCATCTTACAACCTAAAATATTTGCTTGCACCAACTCTAAAGCGCTTGGAGAAAAAATTGCGGCAGCCTTTGGTGAGGATTTGGGCAATGTCATCACCTCAACCTACAGTGATGGTGAATTTCAACCATCCTACGAAGAATCCATTCGCGGTACTCGCATCTTTATCATTGCGTCTACCAATCCAGGCCCCGAAAATTTAATGGAATTGCTTTTGATGTTAGATGCCGCCAAGCGTGCTTCCGCCCGTCACATTACGGCAGTCATTCCCTATTTTGGATGGGCGCGTCAAGATCGTAAAGACAAACCAAGAGTGCCTATTGCAGCAAAATTAGTCGCTAAAATGTTGGAAACTGCTGGTGCCACGCGTATCATTACAATGGATTTACACGCCGATCAAATTCAAGGCTTTTTTGAAAAGCCAGTGGATCATCTCTATGCTTCTACCATCTTTTTACCCTATTTAAAATCTTTAAACTTAGACAACCTAACCATTGCCTCACCCGATATGGGAGGTTCCAAAAGAGCCTACGCCTATTCCCGTGCTTTGCTGAGCGATGTGGTTATTTGTTATAAACAACGAAAAAAAGCCAACATCATTTCTCACATGGAACTTATTGGTGATGTGACTGGAAAAAATGTAGTCTTGGTCGATGACATGGTGGACACCGCTGGAACCCTCACAAAAGCCGCCGATCTGATGATGGATCGCGGCGCCTTGAGTGTGCGAGCCATTTGTACGCATCCGCTATTGTCAGGAGACGCCTACAAACGCTTAGAAGCCTCCAAATTAGAAGAACTCATTGTCACGGATTCCATTCCGTTGACTCAAAATAGTCCCAAAGTAAAAGTTTTGAGTTGTGCCAATTTATTTGCAGATGTGATGCACAGCGTCCATCAAAATAAATCTATCAGTTCAAATTTTATAATGTAAACAATTAAATAATCAAAAATGAAATCAATTACAATCAATGGATCGAAAAGAGAAAGCGTAGGCAAAAAAGCAACAAAAGCCTTACGTAATGCTGGACAGGTTCCTTGCGTATTATACGGAGGAGATCAGCCAGTACATTTCTCAGCAGCAGAACTGGCATTCTCTAAACTTATATACACCCCCAATGCGCATACAGTTGTGATTGCCTTAGGAGACGTCTCCTACAACGCCGTATTACAAGACATACAATTTCACCCTGTATCAGACGCTATTTTACACATCGATTTTTATCAATTATTTGACGATAAAGAAATCGCCATGGACATTCCAGTTATATTAAACGGAATTCCACTAGGGGTACGTGCCGGCGGCGTATTGAGACGCAACCGCCGTAAATTAAGAATCAAAGCCTTGCCAACAAATTTACCGGATAATGTTCAAATTGACATTTCAGGTCTAAAAATTGGTGACAAAGTCAGTATTTCTGAACTTTTAAACGATGCCTATAACTTTTTAAACTCCGATAATACCGTGGTTTGTCAAGTGAAACAATCACGTGTGTCATTAGATATTGAAGAAGAGGAAGATGAAGATGAAGAAGGCGCTGAAGGTACTGAAGGAACAGCGGCTGCTGCTGAAGGTACTGGAGAAGCTAAAACTGAAGGTGATGCACCTGCAGAGGCTTAAATAAAGCACAAATTATAAATCTACAAAAGCATTTTGATGTGAATCGGAATGCTTTTTTTATTTTTACAATATGTTGAATTGGTTTTTAAGTCGTAAAAAGCAAACCCAAAAATTAGAAGCGATGTCAAAAAAGTATTTGATTGTTGGCCTTGGGAATATTGGCCCAGATTATATAAACACCCGTCACAACATTGGATTTAAGGTCCTGAATCATTTTGCAAACACCCATAGTATCGAATTTGAAACCCGTAAACTCGGGGCTTTGGCCAATTATAAGTTCAAGGGCCGAATTTTTTTATTGTTAAAACCCAATACTTTTATGAACCTGAGTGGGAAAGCTGTCAAATACTGGCTTGAAAAAGAAAAAATTCCAATGGCCAACTTATTGGTTGTTACAGACGACTTAAACCTCTCTTTTGGAACCCTGCGTTTGAAGACCAAGGGCAGTGATGGTGGGCACAATGGCCTTAAAGATATTCAGAAAATCCTCAATACCACTCAATACAGCCGACTGCGTTTTGGAATTAGTGATGAATTTTCCAAAGGGAGACAAGTCGATTATGTTTTGGGTCAATGGAACGCCGATGAAGCAACACAGCTTGAAGAGCGCCTTCAAACAACAAATAAACTTATTGAAAGTTTTGTGATGGCCGGTATTGATAATACCATGAACGCCTACAATGGAAAATAAACAAATACACAACAATTTTAAAAAGCATTTTTTATCTTCGTATCATAATTTCACTACACTATTTTGAAAATAAAAACTGCGGCTGATTACAAACAAATTAAGTCCTCTGTGATTACCATTGGCACTTTTGATGGAGTCCACATTGGGCATCAACAAATCATCCATCGCCTTGTAGATACCGCCCGAAAAAATGACTTACAGGCTTTAGTGCTCACCTTCTTTCCACACCCAAGAATGGTCATTCAAAACGACACCAATATTAAACTAATCAATACCATTGATGAAAAAGCAGAACAATTGAAACAATTGGGGGTCGACCATTTGGTGGTCAAAGAATTTACAAAAGCATTTTCGCGTTTAACGGCCTTGGAATATGTACGGGACGTTTTGGTCAACAAGCTCAAAGTCAAACACATCATTGTAGGTTATGATCATCATTTTGGAAGAAACAGAACGGCCGACATCAGCGAATTGAAGGAATTCGGTGCTTTTTACGATTTTGAAGTCACCGAAATTGGACCTCAACAAATCGACGATGTAGCGGTCAGCTCTACCAAAATCAGGACTGCAATTTCCGAAGGTAATATTCCAAAAGCCAATAAATTTTTGGGCTATAATTTCATGCTAACCGGTACAGTTATTAAAGGTAAAGGTTTGGGAAAAACCTTGGACTTTCCAACAGCGAACATTCAAATTGAAGCGGCCTATAAATTGATTCCGAAACATGGAGCTTACATTGTGAAATCTCAAATTAACGGTGCAGCGGTTTTCGGAATGATGAATATTGGTAAAAACCCCACTGTTTCAAACGGCAATCAAACTAAAATTGAGGTTCATTTTTTTGACTTTAGTGCAAGCTTGTACGGCGAGGAAATAAAAATTGAGCTTTTAGACCATTTGCGAAGTGAAATTAAATTCCCAAATATTGAAGCTCTCAAAACACAATTAGAAAAAGACAAGGCAGCCGCAATTCATCGCATTGATTTAATCCCAAAAATATGAGGTACTTGAGATCAATTGATTAAATTTGTGAACTAAAAGCATTTAAAATGTTACAACTCGGTTTTTTAAGATCACACAAAGCAGCTGCTGTCGAACGCCTCTCAAAACGCATGGATAATGCTGAAGCTGCTATAGAAAATGTTTTGGAACTGGATGCTTCAAGAAGACATATACAAACCGAATTGGACAACACCGCCTCTGAGCTCAATGCCTTGTCTAAGGACATTGGCATGCTTTTCAAATCTGGTCAAGTTGAAAAGGCCAATTTGCTTAAACAGAAGACCACCGATTTAAAAGATAAAAAGCTTACCCTTACAGAAACATTAAACAGTACTTCAGAAGCGCTACAAAACTTATTGTATCAAATTCCCAACCTTCCACATGCCTCTGTTCCTTCAGGAAATTCTGAGGATGATAATGAAGAGGTCTTTCGTTCCGGCACAGTACCAAAGTTGCATTCCAATGCCCAACCGCATTGGGAATTGGCTAAAAAATACGACATCATTGATTTTGAATTGGGGAACAAAATAACGGGAGCTGGATTTCCTGTTTACAAAGGCAAAGGGGCCCGGCTTCAACGTGCACTAATCAACTACTTTATTGATCAAAACACCGCTGCCGGTTACAGTGAAATTCAAGTTCCGCACCTTGTCAATGAAGCTTCGGGCTTGGGGACGGGACAACTCCCAGACAAAGAAGGGCAAATGTATCATGTAGCAGCCGATGATTTATACCTGATTCCCACGGGCGAGGTTCCTGCCACCAATATTTTTAGAGATGTCATTTTAAATGCCAATGAATTGCCAAAACAATTGACCACCTATACGCCCTGTTTTAGAAGAGAGGCGGGAAGCTACGGTGCTCATGTTCGCGGTTTGAATCGTTTGCATCAATTTGATAAAGTTGAAATTCTTCGCGTAGAACACCCTTCAGCATCTTACAAGGCTTTGGATGCCATGGTGGCCCACGTCAAAACCATTTTAGAAGCCCTAAAGTTGCCTTACAGGGTTTTAAAACTGTGTTCTGGAGATTTAGGATTTACATCAGCGCTGACCTATGATTTTGAAGTATTTTCAACGGCTCAAGACCGCTGGTTAGAAGTTTCTTCAGTTTCAAACTTTGAAACTTTTCAAGCCAACCGCTTAAAACTGCGATTTAAAAATAAGGATGGAAAATCAGAACTGGTGCATACACTCAACGGTAGTGCTTTGGCATTGCCACGCGTCTTGGCTGGAATTCTTGAGAATTACCAAACCGAAACGGGTATTGAAATCCCTGAAGTTTTAATTCCTTATGCGGGCTTTGACCGCATCGATTGACACAAGAAATTCTTGCTTGACAATTAGTATATTTACCAAAAGCATTGCAATGAAATCATGGGTTTATTTCTTTTTTGGATTGTTTTACCTGAGCATTCAAGGCCAGACCGATTTGGATTTGGCAGAATCCTATTATGATAAAGGTGAATTTAAAAAAGCTTTGCATTTTTATAAAAAACTGCAATCTGCGCAACCCAATAATTCTAAACACACCTTCAGACTGGTTAAAATTCTACAAGAATTAGAACAATTTAAGGCGGCAGACTCTCTAATTAGCAGCCAATTAGGTCGTACAAAAAACCCTCAATTATTAGTGGAAATGGGGTATAATCACCAGCTTCAAAACCAGTTGGAGGCTGCACAGGATTATTACAACCAAGCTTTGAATCGGGCGCGTGAAACGCCCGCTTACAGCTACGCTATTGCGCTTAAATTTGAAGAGCGCGCTTTGGTAGACCAAGCCATAGCGGTCTATAAGCTGGCCATTGAAAGCACTCAAAACAACAGTTATGAATACCGATTGGCAGGGCTATACGCCATAAAGCAGGATCTTGAAAATATGTTTTTGAGTTATCTAAATTTCACTGCCTCTAACCCAAATTACAACAATCAAATCCTGCAACTTTTTAGCGATTACATTTCAGATGACCCCAGCACTGAATACAACCGCCTTTTAAAAAAAATAATTTTAAAAAAATTACAAACCAGCGCGAATATTTATTGGAATCAGATGCTCAGTTGGTTGTATGTTCAAGAGAAAGATTTTAAGAAAGCGTTATTGCAACAAAAAGCCATTTTCCGCAGGGATCAAAATTCTTTGCAGGGCATCATTGAGGTAGCCTTATTGGCCAAGAGCGCTAAATCCTATGCGGTAACTTCGGAGGCTTTTACATTTATTATTGAGCAGTCCCAAGAGCCTAAGCTCATTTTGGAAGCCAATCGTCAATTATTGGTATTGGAAGTGTTGCGCTTTGAGGTCCCAGAATACAATCGAATAGCATCCGACTACAAGGCACTTTTAGAACGCTATGGGGTCAATGAAAATAGCATTGAAATTCAATTGTCATATGTTGATTTTTTAGCATTTCATTACGACAAAAAAGATGCTGCCATTTCGTTTTTGAAACAAGGTATTAAATCAAACATGTCAAAATTCGCATTGGCCAGACTCAAATTAAAGTTGGCAGATATATTACTCTCCCAAGCACAGTTCAATCGCGCCTTGGTTTTTTATACGCAAGTTCACAGTCAGATCAAGAACAGCACCCTGGCTCAAGAAGCACGCTTTAAAGCGGCTAAAACAAGTTTTTACAAGGGCGATTTTGATTGGGCAGAAACTCAACTCAAGGTTCTAAAATCTTCTACCTCACAGCTTATTGCTAATGATGCACTTGATTTACAACTCTTGATTACAGACCATAAATTTGGAGACAGCCTTCAGACTCCTTTAAAATTATATGCCAAAGCCGATTTTCTAAAGTTTCAAAATAAGCCAAAAGATTCCTTTAAAGTTTTAGACACATTAATTACGGCACACCCCACTCATCCCATCATAGATCAGGCATTGATGCTGCAAGCGCAGATTTTAGAATCTGAGGAAGATCACAAAGCTGCTGCAGCAAAGTATCAAATCGTAATTCAAGATTTTTCTCAAGACATTTTAGCTGATGATGCCTATTTTGCATTGGCTGAACTCTACAGAACTGTTCTAGAGGATTCATCAAAGTCCCAATCCTATTATGAAAAAATCATCTTTGAATACCAAGACAGCATTCATGTTGTCGATTCTAAAAAGCAATATCGACGTTTAAAAAGTCAATCTGAAAACGCAATAAATACCAATTTATGATCATCTACAATGAGACTTTCAACATTGACGACACCATTCATCAAGAATGGCACGAATGGGTGCAACAATACATCCCTCAGGTCTTGGCCACGGGCTTATTTTCCAAGTTGATATTTTCCAAAGTTTTGATTACTGAGGAAATGGGTGGTACAACCTATTCACTTCAATATTACACTCGCTCTGAAGCCGCTTTAAAAGCATTTCAACGTCATATTTCCGATCAACTTCAATCAGAGGCTTTGAAACGCTTTGGAGACAAAATGCTTGCATTCCGAACTGAGCTCGAATTTATTGATGAGTTTAAAGCGAGTAACAATGACTGTTAAACCAAAAAAACATCTCGGCCAACACTTTTTGAAAGAAGTTTCTGTCGCAAAAAAAATTGCGGATACTCTATCCCTCAAAGGTTATGATAAGGTCCTAGAAATTGGCCCAGGAATGGGGGTGTTAACAGCCTATCTTTTAGAAAAACCCGTTACCACCTATGCCATTGAAATTGATTCTGAATCCATTCACTATTTGCAAGCACATTTCCTTGAATTGTCCCAACGTATTATTAAAGCTGATGTTTTAAAATATGATTTTTCCAACACTTTTGGTAAAGATTCTTTTGCCATCATTGGCAATTTTCCTTACAATATTTCGACTCAAATTGTATTTAAAATGCTTGAGAACAAACATCAAATCCCAGAATTTTCAGGCATGTTCCAAAAGGAAGTTGCTCAGCGGATCTGTATCAGTGAGGGGACAAAATCCTATGGAATTTTATCGGTATTGGTTCAAGCTTTTTACAAAGCAGAGTATCTGTTTACAGTCCCCCCTGTAGTTTTTGATCCACCTCCAAAAGTAGATTCAGGGGTATTACGTTTGACGCGGAAAGATGATTTTAGTCTACCTTGCTCAGAAAAACTCTTTTTCCAAGTCGTTAAAAGGGCCTTTCAACAACGGCGTAAAACATTACGGAATAGCTTAAAAACCTTTAATTTGTCGGATAATTTAAATGCAAATACTATCTTTGACAAGCGTCCTGAGCAGTTGTCGGTAGCGGCTTTTATTGAACTCGCTACGGCCATAGAAAACGATCAAAAAAAAGTATAACAGTGGAAACGCCTAAGGAACATATCTCATTTGAGATCTCAAAAGCTTTATTGGAGACAGTCGAATCTGGTATCAAAAGCAAAAATGATGCTGCCCTTCAAAAGCAACTCAATGCATTGCATTATGCAGATATTGCCGAAATTCTAGATGAGCTCAATTTAGATCAAGCGACCTATATCATCAAACTTTTAGATAGTGAAACAACCTCTGATGTTTTATCTGAATTGGAAGAAGACGTCCGAGAAAAGGTTTTACAAAACTTATCAGTTAAAGAAATAGCGGAAGAGGTTAAAGAGTTGGATACAGATGATGCTGTCGATTTGATTTCTGAGTTACCCCCGGAGCGAAAGCAAAAGGTAATTGCACAGATAGACGATAAAGAACTGGTAGCAGACATCAACGAATTGTTAGAATACGATGAAAATTCTGCTGGGGGTTTGATGGCCAAGGAATTGGTCAAGGTTTACGAAACATGGACCGTTGCTGGTTGCCTCAGAAAAATTAGAACCCAAGCCGAAAATGTCAAACGCGTGCATTCAATATACGTCGTGGACAAAGCAGATAAATTAATTGGTCGACTGTCTCTAAAAGACCTTTTGATTGCTAAAAATGAAACAAAAATTAGCGCCATTTACATTCCAAAAGTAGATGCTGTTCATGTGAACGATGACGATGAAGATGTGGCAAGACTCATGGCGAAATATGACTTAGAAGCCGTTCCTGTCGTAGACGATGAAAAAATATTATTAGGCCGGATTACCATTGATGACATTGTGGATGTCATCATTGAAGAGGCTGAAAAAGATTACCAGTTGGCAGCGGGAATTACGCAAGACGTAGACGCTGAGGACAGTATCTATGCACTGACCAGAGCTCGATTACCATGGTTATTTTTAGGCCTTATTGGTGGCGTGGGTGCTGCCATTATCATGGGCACATTTGATACCATTATTGAAGATTTTCCACTTATTCTACTATTTACGCCGCTTATTGCAGCCATGGCTGGAAATGTGGGGGTGCAATCCAGCGCCATCATTGTTCAGGGATTGGCCAATGACGACATCAAAGGCAGTATCAATAACCGTTTGATTAAAGAGATGCTTTTGGCCACGCTCAACGGCATTATCTTGGCAGTGTTTTTATTCGGATTTATGTGGCTCTGGCAACAAGATTTTCAAACGGCCTTGGCCGTTTCTGTGTCGCTAGTAGCAGTGATCATTGTAGCTGGTATCGTAGGCACATTTATCCCTTTATTTTTACACAAAAGAGGCATCGACCCTGCCATTGCCACAGGGCCTTTTATCACCACCTCCAACGATATTTTTGGGATTTTAATTTATTTCATTATCGCCAAGTTCATTTTAAATATTTGAGATGAACATTCTTCATGTGGATACCAACCATCCGTTGCTAATCGAACAACTAGAAGCCCTTGGGCACCACAATGTTGTTGATATTTCAAGTTCTAAAGCTGAAATTGTTGCTGTAATTTCTGAATATGATGGCCTTGTTATACGCAGCCGTTTTTCCATTGATAAAATATTTTTAGACCAAGCCAAAAATTTAAAATTTATCGCGCGGGTGGGGTCAGGTTTGGAAAATATTGATGTCGCCTATGCCCATCAAAAAGACATTCATTTAATTGCAGCACCTGAAGGTAATTCCAATGCCGTGGGCGAGCATGCCCTAGGAATGTTGTTGGCCTTGTTTAATAAACTAAGTCAGGCCAATCAAGATGTCAGACGCGGTTTGTGGCCAAGAGAGGCCAACAGAGGTACGGAGTTGGAGGGTAAAACGGTTGGAATTATTGGCTATGGCCATATGGGCAAAGCCTTTGCTAAAAAGCTCAAAGGCTTTGAAGTTGAGGTTTTATGCTATGATATTAAACCCAATGTTGGGGACGACAATGCCACCCAAGTGTCCTTGGAAACCCTCCAAAAGCGCGTTGAGGTTCTGAGTTTACATACCCCCGAAACACCGCTTACAAAACAAATGGTTAATCTCCAATTTATTACGAAATTCACTCAGCCCTTTTGGCTTATCAATACTGCACGCGGTAGTAGCGTAGTCACCAAAGATCTGTTATTTGCATTGGAGTCCGGGCAAATTTTAGGCGCCGGATTGGATGTATTGGAGTATGAAAAAAGCTCGTTTGAAGCCTTGTTTTCAGACCGTACTCTCCCCGAAGCTTTTAAAAAGTTGATGCAGTCCGAAAAGGTTCTACTTTCTCCTCATGTGGCGGGATGGACCAAAGAAAGTCATAGAAAATTAGCCCAAACCATTGTGGATAAAATTCAGGCTATTTTTCATTAGAATCCAGTTTCATTTTACAGTATTGCTTCTTTTTTTGGACCATATTTTCGTTCCAATTCTGCTTGAAATTCTTCCATTACTGGTCGTACTGTACTTTCAGGAATATCAGAAATACGAATGTAAATGAGACCATCTACAACATTGTTAAATAATGGATCTACATTAAAAGCAATTAGTCTTGCGTTTTGTTTAATGTACTTTTTTAGCAAGACTGGCATCCGCAGAGCCCCAGGTTCGATCTCATCAATAATTTTATCAAATTTATTTAAATCTGCATCGGTGGCATCAAACACAAAATCTTTATCAGCGTCCTTGAGTTTAACCTTAAATTCCTTTTTGGGATGAACATATTGTGCTAGATAAGGATCGTAGTAATGGGATTTCATAAACTCAATCATCAGCGATTTCGAAAAATTTGAAAAACGGTTGCTTATACTCACACCCCCAATGAGATATTTGTGATTGGGGTATCTCATGGTGGTGTGAATAATTCCCTTCCACATTAGAAACAGCGGCATCGGTTTTTGTTGGTATGCTTTAATTATAAAGGCCCGTCCCAATTCTATGGATTGTTTCATAATTTTATGAAATTCAGGTTCAAATCGGAACAATTCCTGGAGGTAAAACCCTTTTATACCAAGAGCTTCGTAGAGGTCTTCGCCAAAACCCATGCGATAAGCGCCTGCTAAACATTTAGCAGCGCTGTCCCACAAAAACATGTGGTGGTAATAGTTGTCAAATGCATCTAAATCAATAGCGCGGTTACTGCCCTCTCCAATCGCACGAAATGTAATCTCACGCAGCCGTCCAATTTCTCTCAAAATGTTGGGAATTAATGTAGCTGGTGCGAGAAAAACTTCATAGTTTTTGCTCTTTAAAAGCCGGTGATTTTTGGCCCGTAAATCATCCACTTCCGAGCACATAATTAGTGGATTGACTGCTGTGATTATTTTTTTTGGCCCCTTTTTTAGTTTAATGTTTTGGGCCAGTATTTTTATGCGCTTTTGACGTTCAAAAGTATTAGAAAGCATATAAGTCTTTTTACGTAAAAATGTCGTGAAAGCAGGTAAATTATTAAATTCTTTCTGGTCTTTTACAGAAATAGGGCGCCCAATTCGAATCTTTATGATGCGTTGCTTTTGAGTCAACAGTTCAGAAGGGAGTTTGGCAGTTCTTAGATTGTCACTCAATTTAGCTAAATGGTAAAATAAT
Organism: uncultured Flavobacteriaceae bacterium; assembly: GCA_913031185.1. Taxonomy (GTDB): domain Bacteria; phylum Bacteroidota; class Bacteroidia; order Flavobacteriales; family Flavobacteriaceae; genus UBA3537. The sequence continues at coordinate 11,305 of CAJWDI010000024.1, forward strand.
GGACTATTTTCTGCATGAAAATAGATGGGGACAATTGGCACTTTTGCTTTTTTAGCCAATTTCATAGCTGAAACCTCCCAGGGCTTATCTACTAAAAGTTTTCCTTCTCTTTGTGTAGAGACTTCCCCGGCTGGAAACATCCCCAATGGGTGACCGTCTTTGAGGTGCGCAAGGGCGCTTCTGAAACCGCCTATGCTGGATTTAGCGGACTTGTGGTTTTCAAATGGATTAACCGCAAAAATGTAAGGCGCAAGCGGTTTTACTTTATGAAGTATGAAATTACCCATGATTTTATAATCTGAACGTTGTTCCAATACAATTTTCAACAACAAAATACCATCAATACCACCAAGTGGATGGTTGGAAACCGTGATGAATCCTTTTTTTTTAGGTAGCCGTTCTAAGTCTTCTTTAGGGATTTCAAATTTGATTTTAAAATCCTCTAAAATTCCATTCAGAAAGTCAAGTTCTGCACGTTGCTTATGACGGTTGTAAATTTTATTTATTGTCGATATATGAAGAATCTTCATCAACACCCATCCACAAAATGTTCCAATAAAACCATAATTTTCAAGTTTAATGGCTTTTGCAACTTCTTTGGATGTTAGTAAGCTCATGGATTTGGGGGCTGAGTTACTATTTGAACGGTTTTTGGTGTAATTTGTTTCATTAAAACCGTTTTATTTTTTTCAATCTCTTTGATTGCTTCTGGTGTATGGTGCCGAAGGGTAAAAATATTGACAGGTTCCTCAACTGAAACTTTGTATTTGGCTTTTAGCTGAATCAAGAGGGCTTCTAAATTATCAAAATTGTTTTCGATACAAACTGAAAAACTAATGGCCGAATTTTGAATTAGATGCACTTTCATCCTGCAGCTGTGCAACAGTTTGAAAATATGACTGATATTTTCTTCAACGATATAAGAAAAATCTAACGATGAAATCGATATTAGGATTTGATTTTCTCTCAAAATATAACAAGGAATATTTGGCGTTAATTGTAATCCTTTTCCTACTTTCGTTCCTGCTTTTTCAGGTTTAAAAAAAGACTTCACGAACAAGGGAATTTCCTTGCGTTGTAGCGGTTGTAATGTCTTTGGATGAATGACCGATGCCCCGTAGTAGGAAAGTTCAATGGCCTCTTCATAGGACAAACTTCTCAACAGGGTTGCATTATCAAAGTAACGCGGATCCGCATTTAAAATTCCTGGAACATCTTTCCACACACAAACGTTTTTAGCATTTGAACAATAGGCAAAAATAGCAGCGCTGTAATCACTGCCCTCTCGCCCAAGTGTGGTTGTGAAATTATTCGCATCACTGGCGATAAACCCTTGTGTAACAATACAGTTTTTAGAATTTATAGCCTTTTTAATTTTTGCTTGTGTAGTGTTCCAGTCTATTTTTGCGTTTCGATAATTTCGATTAGTTTTAATGACTTCACGAGCATCCAGCCAGTTGTTTTTTACCCCTTTGTGGTTGAGATAGTAACTTATAATGGTTGTCGAAACCAACTCTCCATATCCGATGGTTTGATCGTAAACAAAATTATAGTCAGGTGATTTATTGCGCTCAAAAAAGGCAGTCAGTTCCCGAAATAATTTTGAAACCGTTTTAAAAACTACATGGGTTTCATTTTCAAATAATTCCAATAAAATAGCATTGTGGTATTTTTGAACTTCTTGAATGCTGCTTTGTAATTTGTGTTTGGAGTGGTAATAATGGTCAATGACTTTCTCCAAGGCATTGGTGGTTTTCCCCATGGCAGAAATAACAACAATTGTTTCCGTTGTCCCTGTAATTTTAAGAACCTTTTCAAGATTTTTAACGCCTTGAGCATCTTTTACAGAAGCCCCTCCAAACTTTAAGATTTGCATGAATACAGTTTAGATAAATAATTCTTTATACCGTGTTCGTTGAGGTGTACCACATCCCAATCACGTTTGACATCCGCGCCTTTGGCTTTGTAAAAGTTAATGGCATCGGTATTCCAATCAAGGACCTCCCAACACACTCTTTTGACTGCCAAATCTGCAGCATGTAGCACCACTTTGTCCAACAAGGCCGAACCAATTCCTTGTCCTCGCATGCTTTCTGAAACGATTAAATCTTCAAGGTGAAGCACCCGTCCTTTCCAAGTAGAAAACCGAGTGTAGGTTAGTGCAATACCAACAATTTTGGTGTCTACATCAGCAACAAAACATAAAAAATCTGGGGAGTTACCAAATCCAGAAGCTTTTAAATCTTCTACAGTCACTTCCACAGCATCTGGGGCCTTTTCGTAAACCGCCAGTTCGACAATTAGATTTAGTATCTGTTTAAGGTCAGTTTCTTTCGCTTCTCTAATGAGGAAATCCATGCTTTTTTATTTGCTCTCAAAGATACTTAAAACCCTTTTATTATTGGGTGATAATTTCACTTCAAAACCCTTGTGGTTGTTTAAAAATTACGATATTTGTCATCCTACTTCATTGTAATGCCTCAAAAAAATCAAACCCTCGGTGAGTATATCATCGATAATCAAAGCGCCTTTAAATACAGTTCTGGAGAACTTTCTCGCCTTATCAATTCCTTACGCTTGGCTGCCAAAGTTGTTAACTACGAAGTTAATAAAGCAGGATTGGTGGATATATTAGGTGCTGCAGGCCAAACCAATACCCAAGGTGAAAACCAACAAAAACTAGATGTCTATGCCCATGAAAAATTCATTCAAATGCTCACGAATAGAAATATTGTTTGTGGAATTGCGAGTGAAGAGGAGGAAGATTTTATGGTCATTAACAGCGCCGACCACCAACACCAAAATAAATACGTGGTCTTAATCGATCCTTTGGATGGTTCTTCTAATATTGATGTCAATGTCTCTGTAGGAACCATTTTCTCCGTTTATCGCCGAGTCACCCCAGTAGGATCTCCTGTGAGTATTGACGATTTTTTACAAAAAGGAACTGAGCAAGTCGCTGCCGGTTACATTATATATGGCACCTCTACCATGTTGGTTTATACGACTGGCGATGGCGTTAATGGATTTACACTCAACCCCGCCATAGGCACATTCTATTTATCACATCCCAACATCACATTCCCTGAAAAAGGAACCATATACTCTGTGAATGAAGGAAATTACAGCCATTTCCCCAAAGGCATTAAAGATTATATCAAATACTGCCAGGAAGAAAAAGGCAATCGCCCATATACATCGCGTTATATTGGCTCATTGGTCTCCGATTTTCATCGCAATATGATAAAAGGTGGAATTTATTTGTACCCCCAAAGTTATACTTATCCCAATGGGAAATTGCGTCTCTTGTATGAGTGTAACCCCATTGCATTTATTGCAGAGCAAGCCAAAGGTCAAGCCAGTGATGGCTTAAGGAGGATTTTGGACATTCAACCCCACACTTTACATCAGCGGGTTCCTTTTATTTGTGGCAGCCCTTCAATGGTAGCAGATGTTGAACGCTTTATGAGATTGAATGATAATTGATATACAACAATTGAACAGGTCTCATTTGAAGATTGTACCTTTGTATCAAGTTTTAAACCATGCATAAAGCCGGCTTTGTCAATATTATTGGGAATCCTAACGTGGGGAAATCAACCCTCATGAATGCATTTGTTGGTGAAAAACTATCCATTATTACTTCGAAAGCCCAAACGACACGCCACCGGATTTTAGGCATTGTCAACGGCGATGATTTTCAAATGGTTTTATCGGATACTCCAGGAATTATCAAGCCTGCTTATGAGTTGCAATCCTCTATGATGGATGCGGTTAATTCAGCTTTTGAAGACGCAGATCTTTTAATATACATGGTAGAAATTGGAGAAAAAGAACTAAAAGATGCTGCTTTTTTTAAAAAAATAACGGACACCAAAACACCAGTTTTGTTATTGCTCAATAAAATTGATCAGTCTGATCAAGAGACGCTGGAAGCCCAAGCCGCGCTTTGGCAATCAAAAGTTCCGAATGCCGAATTTTACCCAATTTCTGCATTGACAGGCTTCAATGTTAAAAATGTATTCAGCCGTCTTTTAGAATTATTGCCAGCCTCTCCAGCCTATTTCCCAAAAGACCAATTAACGGACAAGCCAGAACGGTTTTTTGTCAATGAAAAAATCAGGGAAAAAATACTAATGCATTACAAAAAGGAAATTCCTTATGCTGTTGAGGTGGATACAGAAGAATTTTTTGAAGAAGACAAAATCATACGGATGCGTTCTGTTATTATGGTCGAACGTGAAACGCAAAAAGGCATTCTCATAGGGCATAAAGGCAGTGCATTGAAACGTGTTGGTGTTGAATCTCGAAAAGATTTAGAACAATTTTTTGGTAAACAAGTCCATTTAGAACTTTATGTCAAAGTCAATAAAAATTGGCGTTCTAATCAGCAACAACTCAGACGTTTTGGCTACCAAAAGTAGCGCACTCTATTTAAAACTGCAAATTTCTAACTCCCTGCCGGATATTTCCTACTTTTGCAACTCTTAAAAACAATTTATGGGAAACATCGTTGCCATTGTAGGACGCCCAAATGTCGGTAAATCCACATTTTTTAACCGTTTAGTTCAAAGACGGGAAGCCATTGTTGATGCTGTAAGTGGCGTTACAAGAGACCGCCATTACGGAAAAAGTGATTGGAATGGGCGAGAGTTTTCAGTGATTGACACAGGTGGGTATGTTTTAGGGAGCGATGATATTTTTGAAGCTGAAATAGACAAACAGGTTGAATTGGCCATTGACGAAGCAGATGCCATTGTATTTATGGTAGATGTTGAAACAGGAGTAACCGGTATGGATGAAGATGTGGCTAAATTACTCCGCAAGGTAAAGAAACCTGTTTTTTTAGTAGTCAACAAAGTTGATAACGCCAAACGGGCACAAGATGCGGTAGAATTTTACAGTTTAGGTTTGGGAGATTATTTTACCATTGCTAGTATCAATGGTAGTGGAACCGGGGATTTACTAGATGCCTTGGTAGAGGCGCTTCCCGATGCCTCTGAATTTGAGGATTCAAAACTTCCCCGCTTTGCAGTTGTAGGTCGGCCTAATGCAGGAAAATCATCCTTTATCAATGCCTTGATAGGCGAGGAGCGCTACATTGTAACAGACATTGCGGGAACGACTAGAGATGCTATTGATACTAAATACAATCGTTTTGGATTTGAATTTAATCTGGTAGACACAGCAGGGATTCGTCGCAAGTCTAAAGTTAAAGAGGATTTAGAATTTTATTCGGTTATGCGCAGTGTTCGTGCCATAGAAAATTCAGATGTGTGTTTGTTAGTGGTTGATGCCCAGCGCGGATTCGATGGTCAGGTACAAAATATTTTTTGGTTGGCCCAACGCAACCATAAAGGCATCGTTATTTTGGTCAATAAATGGGATTTGGTAGAAAAACAAACCAAGACCACTAAAGATTTTGAAACCTACATTAAAAAACACATTGAGCCGTTTACGGATGTCCCAATTGTGTTTATTTCTGCTTTGACAAAACAGCGAATTTTTAAGGCGATTGAAACTGCTGTTGGGGTGTATAAAAACCGCTCGAAACGCATTAAGACAAGTCAACTCAACGAAGATTTGTTGCCTATCATTCAAAACACACCACCACCAGCTCTGAAGGGAAAGTATGTCAAAATTAAATACATCATGCAATTGCCGACCCCGCAACCCCAATTTGCTTTTTTTTGTAATCTACCGCAGTATGTTAAAGAACCTTATAAGCGCTTTTTGGAAAACAAGTTGCGTTCGTTGTATGATTTTTGTGGGGTGCCAGTGACCCTTTTTATGCGCAAGAAATAGAGGATTTGAAATCCTTAAAATCAAATTTCAGATTTAATTTTCATAAGCTGATCCTTTATAGACTCTAGCTTCGTTATAATTTCAAAATTGGTTAAAGTTTTTCTTTTTTTAGATTTGAGATACGTCTTGGCGCCTTCCAGCGTATAGCCTTCTTCCTTAACCAGCCTGAAAATTATTTTTAAATTTTTAATGTCCTCAGGCGTGAATCGGCGGTTCCCCTTGGCATTTTTTTTTGGCTTTAAAATATCAAACTCTCCATCCCAAAAGCGAATTAGAGAATTTTTTACTTTAAAAGCTTTGGCGACCTCACCAATGCTGTAATATAATTTTTTGGGTAGATCGACGTGCATTTTAATCTAGGGATTGGTTTTCAAGAGAGGCTTTAATCAATAAATCATTAAATTCTTCACTGGTTAGATTTCCATAATAAAAATTTAGTGGATTAATTCTACGCTTGTCTTTAAATATTTCATAGTGTAAATGCGGCGCCTGAGAGCGGCCAGAGCTTCCTACAAATCCTATAACATCTCCGCGTTTCACTTTTTGATTGCGACGAACATTATATTTATAAAGGTGAGCATACAAGCTCACATAACCATACCCATGATCAATTCTAATGTGGCGCCCGTAACCAGAAGACCTTGAATCTGCTCTTTTTACAGTGCCGTCTCCACTGGCGTATATTGGCGTACCTCTTGGTGCTGTAAAATCCATCCCATAGTGAAATTTACGAATTTTCGTAAAAGGGTCTATTCGATAACCATATCCAGACGCCATTCTGGTTAAATCTTCGTTTTTTATAGGTTGAATCGCAGGAATTCTTGCCAAAAAGTTTTCTTTGTCTTTGGCCAAAATTGTAATCTCATCTAAAGACTTGGATTGTATGACAATTCTTTTTTGTAAAATATCCAGGCGTTTGTGTGTGGATGCAATGAGATCAGAATTTTTATACCCTTCAAATTTTCGATATCTATTTACTCCTCCAAAGCCTTGAGTGCGTTGAGCCTCAGGGATTGGATTGGCTTCAAAGTAGAGTCGGTAAATGGTATTATCGCGCTCTTCAATATTTTTAAGAACGGATTCAATATCCTCCATTTTTTGGTTTAAAATAGTGTATTGAAGTTCCATGTTTTGAAGCTCTCGATTGAGGGCTTTTTCTTTTGGAGATTCAAAGTAATAGCTGCCAACAAAGACAAAAAGGAAGCCAAAAAGGCCAGAGGCCAGTAAGAAGCCGAAAAAATATTTAGCCGTAGTAGATTTGCTTGTCGTAATTTGGCGGTACGAAAGCGTTTCAGGATCGTAATAATATTTTACACTCGACATTGGCTAAAAAGTTCTATTTTTGTTGTGAATTTAAGCGCATAGGGCGAAAAATTCACATATAACAAAGATAATTTGTTTTTGTAGGAAACCAAATTATTTGATAAAGCATATCACCTTACATGAAATCTCAAGAAATAAGAGCTCAATTTTTAAAGTTTTTTGAAGGCAAAAACCATCAGGTTGTTCCCTCTGCTCCTATGGTTGTAAAGGACGATCCTTCCCTCATGTTTGTCAATGCAGGTATGGTTCCTTTCAAAGACTATTTCATTGGGAATGCCACGCCACCAAGCTTGAGATTGACCGATACTCAGAAGTGTTTGAGGGTTTCTGGTAAACACAACGACTTAGAAGAAGTGGGTTATGACACCTATCACCACACACTATTTGAGATGTTGGGCAATTGGAGTTTTGGAGATTATTTTAAAAAAGAAGCCATAAAGTGGGCATGGACCCTTTTAACAGAGGTTTATAAAATTGACAAAAACAATTTATACGTCACCATCTTCGAAGGCGATTCAAAAGATGACACTGCTATGGATGAAGAGGCCTTTTCCATATGGAAATCGATAGTAGAGGAAGATCGAATTATAATGGGCAATAAAAATGATAATTTTTGGGAAATGGGAAGTCAGGGGCCATGTGGTCCTTGCAGCGAAATTCATGTAGACATCAGATCCGATAAAGAAAAGGCAAAGACACCTGGTCATGAATTGGTCAATAAAGACCATCCTCATGTGATTGAAATTTGGAATTTGGTTTTTATGGAATACAATAGAAAAGCCGATGGAAGTCTTGAAGATTTACCTCTAAAACACATTGATACCGGAATGGGCTTTGAACGCTTGTGTATGGTGCTGCAAGGGGTTCAATCTAATTACGATACAGATGTTTTTACTCCTATTATTAGAGAAATTGAAGCCATTTCTGGAAAAGATTATGGAAAAGATACAAAGCATGATGTTGCCATTCGTGTCATCTCTGACCACATTCGAGCTGTAGTGTTTTCAATTGCTGATGGACAATTGCCGAGCAATACTGGCGCCGGCTATGTCATTCGTAGAATATTGAGGCGTGCAGTACGTTACGGATTTACTTTTTTAGATCAAAAAGAACCTTTTATGTACCGTCTGGTCAATGTTTTGATAAAAGATATGGGCCAAACTTTTCCGGAGTTAAAAACTCAAAAACAGCTCATTCAGAACGTCATTAAAGAAGAAGAATCCTCATTCTTGAAAACCTTAGACCAAGGACTGGTACTCTTAGATCGGATGATCAATACCATTGGCGGCGATACCATTTCAGGTGAAAAAGCATTTGAACTTTACGACACCTATGGATTTCCAGTAGATTTAACAGCACTTATTTTACAAGAAAAAAACTTAAAACTGGATCATACTGGGTTTCAAGAACAACTTGAAAAGCAACAAAACAGGTCGCGAGCAGCAAGTGAAGTGTCTACAGAAGATTGGACCGTAGTTCGGGAAGATGATGAACAGGAATTCATTGGCTATGATCTCTTAAAAACAGATGTAAAGCTCGTTCGCTACCGAAAAGAGGTATCTGCAAAACACGGCACGCAATACCAACTGGTTTTTAACCTGACGCCCTTTTATGCTGAAGGTGGTGGACAAGTAGGCGATAAAGGCTATTTGGAAGCGCCAAATGGCGATGTTATCTATATTTTGAATACAAAAAAAGAAAACAATGTCGCCATTCACATCACTCAAAATTTACCCAAGAACCTGACAGATACTTTCGCCGCAGTAGTTGACGTAAAACAACGTTTTAGAATTGAATGCAACCATACTGCTACCCATTTACTACACCAAGCCTTGCGTGAAGTTCTGGGCACACATGTTGAACAAAAAGGCAGTGCAGTGCACTCTAAATACTTAAGGTTTGATTTTTCTCATTTTTCAAAAATGACAAAGGACCAGGTTCAGGAAGTTGAAAACTTCGTGAATGCGAGAATTGAGGGCCGTTTACCATTAGAGGAGCAACGTTCTGTTCCCATACATCAAGCCGTTTCACAAGGGGCTTTGGCCTTGTTTGGAGAGAAATATGGCGATGTCGTTCGCACCATTAAATTTGGTAATTCCATTGAACTTTGTGGGGGTACCCATGTAAAAAATACAGCGGATATTTGGCATTTTAAAATAAAATCTGAAAGCGCTGTTGCTGCCGGTATCCGTCGCATAGAAGCCATTACATCTGATGCCGTAAAAGAGTTTTTCAGTGAAAGTAATCAGCAATTCAACCAAGTTAAAGCCTTGCTTAATAACGCTACGGACCCTGTCAAGTCTGTAACAGATCTAAAACTTGAAAACAACCATTTGAAAAAGGAAGTAGAGCACTTGCTAAAAGAGAAGGCAATGACTGCCAAAACGCAATTGGTAGGGGAGATAAAAAAAACAAATGGGCATCATTTCTTAGCCCGACAATTGAATCTGGATGCCAATAGCCTTAAAACCATTGCATTTGAGATAGGACAACAATATGACGATTTGATTCTTATATTGGCTTCTAACCACAATGGAAAAGCACTTTTAAGTTGTTATATTTCTAAACCTTTGGCGGCATCCAAGGACTTGAACGCAAGCACAATCATTCGTAGCTTGGGTCCTCTTATTGGCGGAGGAGGTGGTGGACAAGCTTTTTTCGCTACTGCTGGCGGGAAAAAGCCTGATGGCATCGCTGAAGCACTGCAAAAGGCTTCAGAAATAATATCCGACGCTTAGCCAAGCATTGATATTGATGAGATTCATTCCCAAATTTGAAGTATATTAGCTTTGTAAAATTTAGATTTTTATGGCACCATATGTGACGCTCACAAAGCACGAAAATATAGGCTACATTGAATTTTTCAACTCACCACACAATGCACTTCCCTCATCTTTGCTTGCGGAGTTGTGTGTTCTTATTGAAGCTGCAGGTGAGGATGTCCAAATTCATGTCATTGTTTTAAAGAGTGGCGCAGACCGTGCCTTTTGTGCTGGCGCGAGCTTTAACGATATGGTTGCCATTACAACTGAAGCAGAAGGAAAAGCTTTTTTTATGGGCTTTGCCAATGTCATCAATGCACTTCGGAAATGTCCAAAAATCACAATTGGAACTGTACAAGGTAAAGCTGTCGGTGGTGGCGTGGGATTGGCTGCAGCTACCGACATTTGTTTTGCCAGTGAATTTGCACTCATTAAACTAAGTGAATTGAGTATTGGAATTGGACCTTTTGTTATAGAACCTGCTGTAAAACGAAAAATTGGCAATGCTGCAATGGCCCAATTGACATTGAAAGCACAAACATTTTTCTCTGCCAAATGGGCATGTGAAAAAGGGCTATATGCCAACGTATTTGAGACCAACGAAGCTCTAAATTCTGAAGTTGATATTTTAGCTAAAGAATTACAAAGCTATAACCCAGAGGCTTTATTGGCTTATAAAAAAATCCTTTGGCAAGGTACCGAAGATTGGGATGCCTTGCTAGAATCCCGTGCAACTCTAAGTGGTCAATTGGTCTTAAGCCCAAAAGCCCAGGCTTATTTAGAAAAATATTCTTAAACCTACTAAATTACGTTCTATATGAATTCCCAAATTCACATTCAAAAATGTGTCAATTCTAGAGTGATAGACCTAGACTTTGATGACATACCTTTAGGTAAAACTTTCACGGACCATATGTTTATATGCAGTTATGAAAGTGGACAATGGCAAAGTCCTAAAATTGTACCTTTATCCCCCGTTCTTACCCACCCTGCAGCCATGGCCTTTCATTATGGTCAAGCTATTTTTGAAGGGATGAAAGCAACCGTTGATGGTCATGGTACTCCATTGTTATTTCGACCGGAAGCCAATGCAAAACGGCTTAACTTTAGTGCCCGTCGATTGGGAATGCCTGAATTCCCAGAAGCCCTTTTTGTAGAAGCTCTAAAAACCATCGTAAGTTTAGACCGACAATGGATCCCCTCACAACAAGGCAGTGCGCTTTATTTGAGGCCTTTTATGTATGCCGATGAAGCGTTTATAGGCATGCGAGCTGCCACATCTTATAAATTTATTGTAATGGCCTCTCCCTCAAGTCCCATTTATAACAAGCGTATTCGCTTGTATGCAGAAACCAATTACATTCGTGCAGCTCAAGGCGGTACCGGTGAAGCCAAAGCCGCAGGAAATTATGCCGCTGCTATATTACCCACAGAAGCCGCTAAAGCCAAAGGCTATGATCAAGTTTTGTGGTTGGATGCCCAGGATTTTAAAGCCATACAGGAAGTGGGTACCATGAATATTTTTTTCAAAATAGGGGGCGCAATCATCACACCGGCTTTGGATGGTGCCATATTAGCTGGAATTACGCGAATGAGCGCCATTGAATTGCTCAGGCACAAAGGCTTTGAAGTTGTCGAAAGGCGCCTTACAATTGATGAGGTTATTCAGGCCTCTGCCAAGGGATATTTAGAGGAAGCCTTTGGAACAGGTACCGCTGTTGGGGTGGCTATGATACAAGAGATCGGGTATCAATCCCAAACAATTCATATTTCAGATAAAAACCCCGTAGGTCAGATGGTTTTGGAGACCTTAAATGGCGTACGAACTGGAAAAATTCCTGACAGCTTTAATTGGATGTGTTCTGTCAAGGTTTAAAATCTAATTATTTTTTTTCGCAGCGCCTTCCAGCGGTAGCGCCTGATAAACTTACCTTGATTTTCACTAACAATAAATTTAGCCTTGGTTTTATATGCCCTGAAATAGCCCGTCATACAGTTAAAAAAATATATAGACTTTTTCTTGTTAAGAACCATTTTTAAAGCAGATAATGCTGCAATTATAAAACCACTGCGCATTTTATAAAGTGCTTCCCCTTGGAGGTACCGTGCACTGGGGCTGTAATGGGCGCCTGTAGGTTTTAGATGTTTCACTTTAAGCGTCGCAACTGTTTTGAAAGTCCATCCGTAATATACCGCAATGAGCTCATCAACAGTATCCCATCCAATCGAAGCCTGTAACCCTCCAATGGCCTTAAAACAAGCCCGTCTATAAGACTTCAATGGCCCCCTAGTATGTACTTTAGAAGCAATGTTTTCGTAAATCCATTTGTTGTTTTTTTGGATGTAACAATGCCCAGAAAGCATTCCTAATTTTGGGTTTTGTACGTAATGAGATGCAAGTGTTTCTAAATAGTTTTTTGGGAAAATTAAATCCCCATCAAATTTGCAAATCACGTCGTAGTTGTCATCCAGTTGTTGAAGCCCAAAGTTAAAGGCACGAACTACTTTTTCACCTGGCATG
>CAJWDI010000025.1:0-23646 GCA_913031185.1 uncultured Flavobacteriaceae bacterium
TATACTTAAAGGAATGGATGAATATGATATTAATACAAACCCTACATATTACGATGAAGAAAACTTCGGTTGTCAAATTGAAGATGATGATGGAAGAGAACTAAACTTTGATTGAAAACGATCTCAGTTTAGAACATCGTAAAAAGATAAATGACTTTATTACATTAAAATCAAAAGATACACTTTGGTCAAAGTTTGCTTTAATGTTGGGAATCCAAATGAAAACAGGTTTAGATCCAAACATACATGATTTTCAATGGTATGCAGGGACTCAGGAAGAAGTTATTAATGACCCAGAACTTTTTGTACTTGACGGCGAGACCAACCCTTCGCTTACAACGATACAGGAAGGTGTTTACACTGTTGTTGTTACAAATCAATTAACGGGTTGTGAAATGTCAATCAGTACGCTTTTGATAAAGTCATCGCCACCAGATGAAATTACGGCCAAAATATTACACCCCCCCTTTACATTTCCAAATGCGGTGGAAGTTCTCGTTACAGGGGCTGGTAATTATCAATATGCTTTGGAAGACGGGCCTTGGCAAGAAGAGAACATTTTCGCCAACCTTGGCTATGGGGAACACCGCATTAGTGTCCGAGATCGCCTGGGTTGTGCAGTTGAAGACATGACAATAAATATCATTGATTATCCGAAATATTTCACGCCTAATGGCGACGGTTATCACGATAGTTGGAATATTAGCAGTTTAAGGCTTGAGACTACCGCAAAAATTTATATATTTGACAGGTACGGAAAATTGCTGAAAGAATTACGTCCAACAGGTGATGGTTGGGATGGTACTTTTAACGGCAGTCCAATGCCAAGCGACGATTATTGGTTTTCAGTGGAGTTCTTTGGTAATGATTCCGATGAATTAAATCGTTTTAAATCCCACTTTACGCTTAAAAGATAGTGTTAAAATGAAATTAGCCAAAAAAATCAATCTTTTATTGTTCTTATGCCTCCCTTTTTATGGACTTATGGCTCAGGAAGGTTTACCAATCTACTCAGATTATCTTACCGATAATTACTACTTGATTCATCCATCAATGGCCGGGGTTGCCAATTGCAATAAAGCGCGCCTCACAGTTAGGCAGCAATGGATGGGCCAAGAAAATGCACCTAGCCTTCAAACTTTTAGTATGAATGGTCGTGTTGGAGATTCTCAATCGGCGATTGGAGCCATTGTTTATAATGACCAAAATGGATATCATTCGCAAACGGGGGCTTATTTGACTTATGCCCATCATTTGATGTTTTCCAGAAATACAATCGATTTGAACATGTTGTCATTTGGATTAAGTGCCGGAATGATACAATACAAACTCGATGAAACAGCATTTATAGAATTTGACCCTATCATAGCAGGAATTGAACAAAGTGCCACAGAATTTAATGTTGACTTTGGATTTTCTTATCATTTTATAAACTTTTATGCTCATGCCACCATTAAAAACCTTTTAAAGAATGAAGGGGTGAATATCAATGCGCAGGGTGTTGCTTTCAACAATTTAACAAATTACCTTTTTTCAACAGGGAATGTATTTTCTAAGTTTGGCAGTGATTGGAGTTATGAACCCTCTATTCTTTTTTCATACAAGGGAGCCACAAAAGAGTCTTTTATGGACCTCAACTTTAAAGCCTATCGTAAATTTGACTTCGGAAGTTTGTATGCTGGGATTTCATACAGAAGAAGTTTTGACGGTGCAGAGTTTACAAATGGCAATTCTATTAGCAGTCAAAAACTTCAGTATTTTACACCCCTAGTTGGAGTTGAGTATAATAATTTTGTATTCGCCTACACCTATTCCTATCAATCCAATTCTATTGTATTGGATAATGGCGGGTACCACCAATTGACACTTGGATTAAATTTTGGTTGTCGCAAAGAAAAGTACGACTGTGAGTGTCCTAGCGTGAATTGAAAAGTCAATAAAGGTTTTGAATTACTGACGGATCCCAACCCATTAAGTTGGCCATTACTTCTTTAGAGCCATTTGTGTAAAACACATGTGCCGCCTTTGTTTTATTTTCATTAACCAGCATGTATTTATCAAGAACTATTTTTGTTTGTCGTGCTATGGCTTTACCGGAATCAATAATAGTTACATTTTCAGGGAGTATTTCCTTTAAAATAGGTGTTAAAAAGTGGTAATGTGTGCAGCCTAAAACCAAACAATCGATATTATTATCTAACATTGGAGTTAAATATTTCTCAAGCAATTTCTTCATTTCATTAGAATATAGCTGCCCTGATTCAATGAGTTCTACAATTCCATTTCCTTCCTGCTCTATTACCCTTTTATTGCGACTGTATTGTTTGGAAGTTTCATGAAAAAGCGCACTGCTTAATGTTCCTTTGGTTGCTAAAATACCAATTGAATTTGTAATCGAGCTTAGTGCTGCAGGTTTGATGGCAGGCTCTATCCCAATAAAGGGAATTTCGTAATGCTTCCTTAGGTGAGAGATCGCATTGGTAGTGGCCGTGTTGCAGGCAACGACAATAATCTTAGCGCCCTTTCCCAGTAGGGCTTCTGTATTAACAATCGCCCTTTTTAAAATGGCATCGGCCTCCAAAGAACCGTATGGAGCATATTTGGCGTCCGAGATATAAAGGGTTGATTCATGTGGTAATAATGCATTGATTTCTTTCCAAATGGAAAGCCCCCCAGCACCAGAATCGAAAATACCAATAGGTCGTGAATTCATATTTATACAAAAATATAAAAGCTACTCACATGGAGTAGCTTTTGTAAAATAAATTATTTGGTTGAGACTAAAAGCCCAGCTCCGCTTTTACATCTGCCAGAAGATCTTTTCCATTGGCCATGATCACGCCTTGTCCTTGAGATGAATCTAGGACATAATTAAATCCTTGATCGCTCCCTACCTTTAAAATCGCAGCTTTTGCTTTTTCTGTAATAGGCTTTAAAAGCTCAATTTCTTTTTTCTGTAAATCTTGCTGTGCTTGCCCTTGGTATTGTCGAATGCTTTGTTCCATGCTTTGAACTTCTTGTAATCGCTTTCCGTTTTCTTCATCAGTTTTGGTTGAAGACTCGGCATCGTATTGTTTTATTTTGTTTTGAAGTTCAGTCGCCATCGCTTGAATATCAGTTTCATAAGTCTTCGCTAATTTTTCAAGTTCAGACTTAGCATTCATCATCTCTGGCATAGATTCAACCAATTCCTGGGTATTGATGTGCGCAACCTTTGATTGTGCCTGTGTGTAAAAGCTACTGACAAAAAAGAGTGTTACAGCTACGAATACATTTTTTAGATTTTTCATTTTATAATTGTAATTAAAAGTTATTTTCTGTTGTTTTTAATACTGTCGCGTTTACGCTTCAACGCTTCTAATTTTTCTTTTCGCTCGGCTAAAATACGCTTTTTCTTTGCTTCCAATGCCTTTTTTCGGGCTTCTCTATCACTAATAGGTTTTGTTTTTTCTTTCTTTGACGTTTCTTCATCGTCTTTTACCTCAGCTTCGCCTTGATTTTTCTGAACTTCACTGTCTTTATCTTCTTTTGGGAGCGATTCAGTAGCTTTTTCTAAAAGCGCTTTTTCTCTTTCCGCTTCTATTTTCAATTTTTTTGCTTCTAATTCTTTTTTCCTAGCATCTCTCTTGCTCAAAGGGGTCTTCTCTTCTTTTGTGTCTAGCGCCTCAGGGGTAGTTTCTTGGCGGACTTTAGTCGGAGAAGATTTTTTTGTTTTTTCTGCTCGTGCTTTTTCTCTTGCTTGCTTTACCCGTCTTTTTTTATCTTCAATTTCTTTCTTTCTTGCCGCTCTTTTGGCTTCTAGATCAGCTTTGCGCTTGGCAAGCGCTTCAGCACGCGTGGCATTTCGGGCATCAATTAATTTTTGACGCTCATCTCGATCGTTATCAACCTGCACAATGGCTTCTTCTTCCTTGGCGGCTTTGCGCTCCTTTTTGTTTTTTAGTTGTTCGCGTTTAGATGTTCTGTTGATCGTTCGTAAAACTTGTTCAGAAATATCATAACGATCAGCGGAGTAAAGCATAACAACATCTGCAGATTTATCAAAGATGAAATCATATTTTTTGCTGGTCGCGATTTCTTGAACAGCTGTAAATATTTGGTCTTGTACCGGTTGGGCGAGTTGTTTTCTCTGAATCATTAAATCTCCGTTTGGGCCAAATCTTTTTTGTTGATAGTCTAAAATTTCAGTTTCAATGATTTGAAGTTCTTCTTCGCGCTCTCTTATGAGTTCATCGGTTAGCAATACACGTTCATTGTCTAATTGCTTTTTTTGGGTTTCCAATTTTGCCAACTGCTGGTCCACTTGCGATTTCCATTGCTGTACTTTCGCATCCAATTGGCTTTGAGCAGCTTGGTAGTCATCCACATTTTCTAAAATATATTCCGTATCAATGTAGCCGATTCTTACCCCGCGTTGTCCATGACAAAAGGAGACAAAAAAGAGCAACACTAAAACTCCAGAAAGCGAGGCTTTATAAGACTTTGACATGGCGATTAAAATAAGATTCATCTTTAGATGCATTAAATTTAAAAAAAATGAGTTTCCAAAATAACGAAATAAATTTTAAATTCGTATAAATTCGTGATGACAAGAGAATTTTGTATTTAAAAAATTAGAATTGCTGCCCCAAAACAAAGTGGGTTTGCCATCCACTTTTCCCGACTTGCCCCGGAATTGGATCAAAACCGTGCGCAAAGTCTATTCCCAAAAGCCCAAATGCAGGCATAAACAATCGAATTCCTACTCCAGCAGATCTTTTAATGCTAAATGGGTTAAAATCTCTAAAGTTGTTGTAAGAAGATCCTCCTTCCAAGAATGCCATTCCAAAGATCTTAGTTTGTCCTTTGAGTGTTATAGGGTGTCTCAACTCCAATGAAAACTTATTGTAAATACTTCCCCCGTCGTTGTCTGAAAGCGATTGGTTGGGGTATCCACGCAAGGGAATTGCTTCCCGACCATCCAAACGGCTGAATTGTTGCATGCCATCACCCCCTACGAAGAAACGTTCAAAGGGAATGACACCACGGTCATTATTGTAAGCCCCTAAAAAGCCAAATTCGAATCTTGGCCTCAGTACCAAGTTGCCTTTAATTTTTGCAAACCAGTCCCCTGAAAACTTAATTTTATAAAATTCAAGCCATTTGTAGCGCTCTTGGTCAATTTCGATGATTCTTTCGTTGGCTTCGTTTCTTTCAATTATATCATTGTCATCGGTGCTTGTACTAAGTTCTTGAATGCGTTGGGATTTTTGTTCGCGCTCTTCCTTAAGGGCGGTATAATCCACGCCATTGAAAGCAGAATAAGGAAATGTCACTTTTGCAGAAAGGCTAAAGTTTGAACCGCCAATAGGATAAATAGGATCATTAAAGGTGTTATTCCTGCTCAATCCAATGGTATAAGCCAAGTTGTTTGAACTTCCGTTTCCAAATGAGAAAAGCCCTGTGTTGTAATTATTTAGATCATAATATTGAAACTGAAAACTTTGTGAAAGTACAAAATAATCATCAGGAACATTTAGTTTTTTGGCGATTCCTAGGGTGATTCCAGTAATATTAAAACTTCGGTCTTTATCTGCAGATCGTGTTGCTCTGTTGTACAAATATTGTTTGGTTTGAGAAATAGAGGTCGAAAATTGTACAGGTTTTTCACCACCTAACCAAGGCTCAGAGAAAGAAAGGCTGTAGCTAGAAAAGAAGCGACTGGTTTGAAGTCTTAGAGATAAGCTCTGCCCATCTCCCCTTGGTACAGGCTTCCACGCTTCTTTATTAAAAAGGTTTTTGATTGAAAAATTTACGAAGGAAGCGCCAACTGTTCCTATGAATCCGCCGCCGCCATAACCGCCCTGTAATTGAAATTGGCCCGTTCCTTTTTCGACGACTGCGTATTCTACATCTAAAGTTCCGTCGTTGGGATTTACATTTTTCAGATCGGGGGAAATTTCTTGAGCATCAAAATAACCTAGCTGTCCAAGCTCTCTGATGGTTCTGACAACATTACTCTTGCTGTAGAGCTGTCCAGGACGTGTTCTTAATTCCCTGTAAACAACATGGTCATTCGTCGCGTCATTACCTTTAACCGAAACGTTGTTGAAATAGGCAGGCTTGCCTTCTGTAACCCGAATCTCCATGTCAATTATATTACCATCGGCACTGACCTCAACCGGTGTAATGGTCGAAAATAAGTAACCGTTGTTTTGGTATAAATTTGTGAGATCAAACGCATCTGGGTCGGAAGTATCTGCAATCCGTTTTTCGAGCTCAACCCCATTGTAGGTGTCTCCCTTTTTAATTTTAAGTAGTTGGTTTAATTGTTGATCGGAGTAGACCGTATTCCCTAAAAAATTGATCGTACCATAGGTGTATTTTTCACCTTCCTCTACATTGATTTTTAGGCTGATGTCTCCATTTTTGTTTATGAAAAGAGAATCAGAAATAATGCGCGCATCGCGGTACCCCTTTTCTTTTAATTTGTCCACCACATTGGTGAGGTCTTCTTTATAGTCAGCTTCAATGTATTTTGAGCGCTTGTAAAAACGTATGGGATTTTTCTTTTTTGTTTTTTTCATGGCTTTGAGCAATCGCAGTTTACTTACTTTATCATTGCCATGAAATTCAATATCATTGATTTTAACTTTGTCTCCACGGTCTATATGAATGGTCATATTGACCCGTGATTTTTTAACAGAATCAACAACCTTCGTTGTGCTGATGATTGTTTTTGCTTTTAAAAACCCGTCTTTTCTGTACTTACTCTCAAGGTAGTTTTTGGTTGTAGTGATTAAGTTTTCAGTAACTTTTACCCCTGGATTGAGTTTGTTTTCCTCAATGATCCCACTAATTTTACCCTTTTTAACCCCACTAATTTTAACTTCCTTGAGTTCTGGTAAATCATCTAACTTAATTTTAAGGGATATTTGAGATCCTTCAATTTTAGAAATGAAGACGTCTATGTTGTTGAATAAATTTGAATCCCATAGTTTTTTTATGGCATTACTGATTTTTACACCCCCAGGTATTGTGACGACATCTCCTTTTTTTAAACCAGAATATGTAATAATTGTTTCGGCGCTGTAAACTGTTTGCCCTTCAATCGAAATATAATTTATGGTGTAATCTTTTCTTTTGGAATTATCTAAAATTTGTCCATACAATGAACTGCTAAGTAGTAATAAGCAGGCAGTGTTCAGGATAAGGCGTAGGCTGTTCTTAATTAAGTTGTTCACTTGTTTTTCCAAATCTTCGTTCTCTATTTTGGTAATTTTCGATTGCTTCATACAAATGATGGTCTGTAAAATCTGGCCAAAAAACATCAGTAAAATACAATTCCGCGTAAGCAATTTGCCATAAAAGAAAATTACTTATTCGCTGTTCACCGCTTGTTCGAATTAATAAATCAACGTCTGGTAAATTTCGGGTGTAAAGATGCTGATTTATTACGGTTTCATCAATTTTTTCAGGAGAAATTATATTTTTTTTAATTTTCTCCCCAATTTCTTTCATACAATTCGTTAATTCATCTCTAGAGCCATAGTTTAAAGCCAAGTTAAGCGTCATTCTAGAATTAGATTTGGTCGCCTGCATAACATGCCTTAATTCTTTAGATACATTTGAGGGCATTGAAGCCAAATCACCCAAGGCGTTGAGCTTAATGTTGTTTTTCTGAAGGGTTTCAATTTCATTTTTTAATGAAGAAATTAAAAGGCGCATCAGCGTTTTAACCTCAAGTTTTGGCCGATTCCAGTTTTCTGTTGAAAATGCATATAAGGTGAGATGATTGATGCCAAGTCTTACACAGGTTTCAACAATTTTACGGACGGCTTTTGTCCCTTTTTCGTGGCCAAAAGCACGTAATTTGCCACGTTTTTTTGCCCAACGGCCATTGCCATCCATAATAATGGCGATGTGTTTTGGATAGGGCTGTAGTTTGATGCGGGATTCTAAATTCATCTCAATAACTGCAAAAACAAGGATTTCTTCCAAAGGTGTAAGTTAGTGTAAATCCACTAAAAACGTACCAATCGTTGTTGTTAATATTCCCAAATTTAAAAGAATTAAATTCTTCTGAACTTGGTAGGCTTCCATCAATCTCGTCTGTAAAAGTATAACGTGCGGCAATTTCCATACCAAAAATAAAATGTTCATTAAGCGTAAATTTTGCTCCTAGTGCGATGGGAATGCCAACGGAATAACTTCTTTCTTTTGCGGATTTTAATCGACCATTTTCAGCGTAAATATTGGGGTAGTTGATCAGGCTTATCCCTGTGTATATATAGGGCGTGAAATTGGGGTCTCCGTTATGTAAATCAAAATCTAAAAATGTAAATTCAATTCCTGCAGAAAGTTCTAGTGTCTTGGAATTGAAAGCATATCCCCTTTGATTTCTTCTTGGGTCATCAGACATTTTATCATTGCCAGCCATGTTGGTGTAAATTAAACTTGCCCTGTAAGAATGTCTGGGGCTTCTATTCCAACGGATGAGCCCTCCAATGGCTATTTCTTCGGGCGCTATGAATTTGGTAGACCCAACATCTCCAATAAAATTACTGCCCCCACCAAAAACGCCGATTTCGTAAATCTGGGCATTTCCAAGGGATATATTTATCAGCAAAACAAGAAAGAAATAAACTTTTTTCATGGCTTTTTAAACGAAAGCAAAGATAACAAAATAGACCTCGCGTCAAAATCCAAAATCTATATGCTTAATTAACAAAAAAAATGCAGAAATATTGTTTAATTCCTTTGGTCAACACCCCAAAGCAGTTTTTTGCGAAGCGTTTCAATAAAAGAGCCCCCTTGAAGTTCAATCATATTAATGTGATAAGCCGCTTTTTCAATGGTAATTTCTGTGCCCTTTTTTAGTGAATTAATTCTAGAATCTAAGGAGATTAAGAATTCATTTTCTCGCCCACTAATTTTGAGTCGAATTTTGTGTTTTGCAGAAATGACCAAAGGCCGCGCACTCAGATTGTGTGGTGCTATGGGGGTCAAGGCCAAGCTGTCTGACTCCGGCATGATGATAGGGCCACCACAACTCAAGGAATAACCGGTTGAGCCTGTAGGTGTAGAAATGATGAGTCCATCGGCCCAATATGAAGTCAAATATTCATCATCCAACCAAGTTTCAATACTAATCATTGAGGTGGTATTCTTTCTGCTAACGGCAATTTCATTCAACGCAAAATCAATATCTAAATTGGCAGTCTCTGGGCTTGTTTTAACGTTTAAAACGCTGCGTTTCGAAATCCGATAATTGCCTTCAAAAATTTGATCCAATGCCTCTTCTATGGCGCTGGTTTTGATGGTTGATAAAAACCCGAGACGCCCAGTATTGATGCCAACAATCGGAATGCCTAAATCTTTCACTCCAGTGATCGCTCTTAAAATTGTTCCATCGCCTCCAATGCTTATTAGCAAATCAAAAGAGGGGTCCAGTGAATCAAAAGACTTAAACTCTTCCGAGTCCAGTTTGGGAGTCAAATTTTTTTTGGCGGAATTATAAAAATTAGCCTCAATTGAAATGACGGCCTTTTTCTTACTTAAATAGTTTGTAAGTGTCAAAAGGGTAGATTTCGATCGTTCATTAATCTCAGTTCCGTAAATTGCTATTTTCATCGTTACAAATTTACAAATTTAAATAACGATCTAGATAAGAAGAGCGATCTTTAAGCGTTTTTAGGAAAGTATCATCTTCATGCCCAGAAATGATGGTATACCCATACCTTCTGAAAGTTTCAAAAACAGCACTCAACCCAGCATTTTCTATTTTCACAGTAATTTGTGTCATGCCCTTTTTTAACCTTGAAACAAATACGCCTAATAATTTCACGTTGTTGGACTCTAGGATTTGACATATTTCGCTAAAAGAATAGTCTTTATACGCTTTTTCAATGATAATGATACCCCCGGGTTCTGCAAAGAAGGGTGTTTTATTGAATAATGAAATAATATCTACCAATTGATAATAGCCCAAATAATTATTTTTTTCATCTAAAACAGGCATTATATTGGCATCATTTCCTGCAAAGCGATCCAGTACATCTAGCCATATTGTATGTTCTCTAACGAAAAACCCTTCTACAGCATACAAAAGATCGTTCACTTTTTGATTGGCCTCAAAACAATAGACATCTGTTACAGAAAGGCAACCCATATAAACTCCATCTTTTTGAATGGGGACATGCGAATACGTTAATTGGTTGAACACCTCTTGTAGTTCTGCTACTGTAGTTTTAACCTCGAAGGGCCTAATGTCATTGATGATAAATTGATTTAGTGGCATAATGGGCTGTGTAACGCTATGCAAATTAATTAAAAATTGCAGACTTTAAGCGCAGTACTTTGTATTTTTGTAGACAAATTGCGATTTCATGACAAAACTAAGTGTGAATATTAATAAAATTGCAACCTTACGCAATGCTCGCGGCGGGGATGTGCCAAATTTGCTTCAATTTACCAAGGACATTCAAGAGTTTGGAGCAGAGGGTGTTACCATCCACCCAAGACCAGACGAGCGACACATTCGTTATCAGGATGCCCGCGATTTAAAAACAGAGGTGTACACAGAATATAACATTGAGGGCAATCCGGTTCCTAAATTTGTAGAGCTCGTTCTCAATGTCAAGCCCACTCAAGTGACCTTGGTCCCGGACAGAGTGGATGCCATCACCAGTAGTTCTGGGTGGGACTGTATCCAACACCAATCTTTCTTATCTGAGATCGTCACAGAGTTTAAAAATAGTGGCATTCGCACCGCCATATTTCTAGATCCCGACCCTAAACAACTCGAAGCAGCCAAAACTACCGGTACAGATAGAATTGAATTGTATACCGAAGCTTTTGCAAAAGGCTATGCCCTTGAAAATTATAAGGCCGTTAAACCTTATACGGATTGTGCAGAACGCGCCATCGAATGTGCTTTGGGGGTCAATGCCGGCCATGATTTATCTCTGGACAACATCAAATTCTTTAAGGAAAATGTGCCAAAACTTTTGGAGGTTTCCATTGGGCATGCCCTTATTTCTGAGAGTCTTTACTTTGGAATTGAAAATGTCATTAATATGTATAAAAATCGTTTGCAGTAAATGGTATTGCACTCTAAAATATTGGGCGAAGGCACCCCTTTTTTAATTCTTCACGGGTTTTTAGGTATGGGTGATAATTGGAAAACATTGGCCCTTCGTTTTTCAAAATTAGGGTATCAATTGCACCTCATTGATCAAAGGAATCATGGCCGTAGTTTTCACAACAATGTTTTTAATTATGAAGTCATGGCTTCAGATTTAGAGACATATTGCGAGTTTCATCAACTTAAAAACGTGATACTTCTAGGGCATTCAATGGGGGGCAAGACCAGCATGTTATTTGCCGCCCTCTATCCACAGCGTTTGCAAAAGCTAATTGTGGCAGACATTGCCCCGCGTTTTTATCCAGTACATCACGATGCCATTTTGAATGGTCTTTCTTCGCTTGATTTTTCTGCTATAAATAGCCGTAAAGAGGCCGATGTGCAACTATCGGAGTTTGTGCCTCAGATAGGCGTGCGACAATTTTTGTTAAAAAATCTTTATTGGGAAGCTCCAGGATGCTTGGCCTTGCGATTGAATTTGGAGGTCTTGAAAGCCAATGTTGAAGAAATTGGAGAAGCTTTGGAATTACAATATGAAGTGACCTTACCAACCCTTTTTCTAAGAGGAGATCGCTCCGAATACATCGTTGACGAGGATGAGAAACGAATTTCAAATCAATTTTCAAACTTTATTTTGGTTACCATTCCAAATGCTGGGCATTGGCTACACGCCGAGAATCCCGAAGCCTTTTATTCAAATGTAGCCGCCTTTTTAGGTTGATTTTCATACCCTTAAAATATTTGTACTCCGTTAAAATTATTGTACTTTTGCCACCCAATTTTTAATTCACTAAAATGAATATTACAAGAGAAAACAAAGACGCTCTGAATGCGGTTGTAACCATCGCAATTGAAAAAGAAGATTACGCTGAAAAAGTGGAAAAAACACTGACAGACTACAGAAAATCTGCCAATATTCCAGGTTTTAGAAAAGGCCAAGTTCCCATGGGCTTGGTTAAAAAACAGTACGGTAAAGCTGTAATTGCAGAGACGGTTAACAAATTACTACAAGAGTCTTTGGGGAAATACCTCAATGAAGAAAAATTGGATGTTTTGGGAAGTCCATTGCCTCAAGACCAAGACAATATAGATTGGGATGCAGACAACTTTTCATTTGCCTTTGACATTGGTTTGAGTCCAAAATTTGAGATCAAGCTCAATGGACGTAGAGCTTTGACACATTACAAAATAGTAGCCGATGATAAATTCGTTGATGATCAAATCACCAACATTCAAAAACAATACGGGCAATTAATTTCCAGAGATGTGGTCAGCGATGGGGATGAAGTTACTGGCGTATTTTTTAACGATGAGGCGGGCATTGAATCCACCACAACATTGAGTTTAGAAAAACTCAAAGGAAAGGCCAATGTCAAAAAATTTATTGGTGCCAAAGTTGGTGATATCATCACTTTAAAGACCAAAGGACTTTTTCAAGATGCTCAGGATTTAACAACCCATTTAAAAACAGACCAAGCGATGGCTAAATCTTTAGATGTTGGTGTGACGTTTACCATCAATGAAATTAATACGCGAGGATTGGCTGACTTAGACCAAGAGTTGTTTGATAAGTTGTTTGGTAAAGATGCTGTAAAAACCGTTACGGATCTCAAAGCAAAATTAAAAGCAGATGCTGAAAAACAATTTGTTCAGCAATCAGATCAAAAGCTATTAAATGACATTACTGAGTATATGGTGGAAAACACCAAATTCAAGCTGCCTTCAGAATTTTTACAAAAATGGTTGCAAACAGCTGGGGAAGCGCCCTTAACTGAATCTCAGGCCAAAGCAGAATATGAAAAGTCTGAGAAAAGTATGCGCTATCAACTCATAGAAAGTAAATTGATTGTCGACAACAAGCTTCAGGTTAATTTTGAAGAATTAAAAGCCTTTGCTGGTCAAATGATAAAGGCCCAAATGGCTCAATTTGGGCAATTAAATCCCTCAGAAAAGGAAATCGAAGATATTGTTGCACGTGTGCTTTCAAA
Source organism: uncultured Flavobacteriaceae bacterium (assembly GCA_913031185.1). GTDB lineage: Bacteria > Bacteroidota > Bacteroidia > Flavobacteriales > Flavobacteriaceae > UBA3537. The sequence goes on from CAJWDI010000025.1 coordinate 13,114, forward strand.
TCAGGATGAGGTGAAGCGAATGTCCGAACAATTGACTAGTCAAAAACTATTGACTTTTTACAAAGAAAACGCGAAACTTAAAGAGAAAAAAATAAGTTATGATGCCTTTGTAAAAGAAGTTTACGGCAAGTAAGTTTAAGTAAAAAAGGGTTCTAATAGAGGTAAAGGAAGTGGTTTTTTTCTACTTAAAAACAAAACATTCCTTCGAAAATAATACTATATTTACAGACTAAAATAAGAGACCACTATGGATTACGGTAAAGAATTTAAAAAATTCGCAATCAAAGATCAAGGCATCAGCAGCACCTATTATGAGAAAATTGTTAGCAGTATGAATCCCATGGGGCTGACCCCAAATATTATTGAAGAACGTCAAATGAATATTGCCATTTTTGATGTGTTTTCTCGTTTAATGATGGACCGTATTATTTTCTTGGGCACCGCGATCAATGATCAGGTTGCCAATATCATTCAAGCGCAATTGTTATTTTTGGAAAGCACCGATGCTTCCAAAGACATCCAAATATATATCAACTCACCTGGGGGGGGTGTTTATGCTGGATTGGGAATCTATGACACCATGCAGCTTATAAAGCCGGACGTTGCCACCATTTGCACAGGAATGGCGGCTTCTATGGGTGCCGTTTTGTTGTGTGCAGGTGAAAAAGGCAAGCGCAGTGGATTGACACACTCTCGCGTTATGATTCACCAACCTTTAGGAGGCGCACAAGGACAAGCCAGTGATATTGAAATTACAGCAAGAGAAATTTTAACGCTCAAAGAAGAGTTGTACAATATTATCTCTAAGCACTCTGGGCAAGACTATGATAAAGTCTATGCCGACAGTGATCGGGATTACTGGATGAAGGCAGACAAAGCCTTAGACTATGGAATGATTGATGAAATCCTTTCCAAAAAACCTTAGACCTTTTAAACCTTCGTTTCCATGACAAAAGAAGTATTGGAATGTTCATTTTGTGGCAAGCAAAAGGCCGAGACAAATTTACTAATTGCAGGCCTTGGTGCGCATATATGTGACCGCTGTATCGAACAAGCACATGGCATTGTTGTAGAAGAATCTAAGCATCAGGGACAAGAACTTACTTCTGATTTGATGCTAAAAAAGCCCAAGGAAATAAAAAGCTTTTTGGACAACTACGTCATAGGTCAAGACCAAACAAAGAAGGTGATGGCTGTGGCAGTATACAACCACTACAAAAGGTTGCTGCAATCGCCATCAGAAGATGCCATTGAAATTCAAAAAAGTAACATCATATTGGTCGGGGAAACCGGGACTGGAAAAACGCTTATGGCCAAAACCATTGCTAAGATGCTCAACGTGCCTTTAGCCATTGTAGATGCCACTGTGATGACCGAGGCTGGCTATGTGGGTGAGGACGTAGAAAGTATGCTGACGCGCTTGTTACAAGCCGCGGACTATGATAAAGAAAAAGCAGAACGCGGTATTGTATTTATTGATGAAATTGATAAAATTGCGCGTAAAAGTGACAATCCTTCAATCACCAGAGACGTTTCTGGTGAGGGGGTACAACAAGCCTTGCTTAAACTTTTAGAAGGTACCGTTGTCAATGTCCCTCCCAAAGGAGGGCGAAAACATCCAGATCAAAAGTTTGTTGAGGTCAATACCGAAAATATATTATTTATTGCCGGCGGCGCCTTTGATGGTATTGAACGCCGTATTTCTAAGCGCTTGAATATGGCGGCCATTGGTTATAAATCGGCTCAAGAAGGCGATCCAATTGACACAAAAAACTTGTTGCAATACATCACCCCTAAAGACTTAAAAGATTTTGGCCTTATTCCAGAAATTATTGGTCGATTGCCTGTCTTGACGTACATGAATCCATTGGACGAATCTACACTTAGAGCGATTCTTACGGAACCCAAAAATGCCATTGTAAAACAATACAAAAAATTGTTTGAAATGGATCAAATTGAGTTATCATTTGAAGCGGATGCTTTGGATTTTATAGTTCTAAAAGCTGTTGAATATAAATTAGGCGCTCGTGGCTTGCGTTCTTTGTGTGAAGAAATATTAACCGAAGCCATGTTTTCTCTTCCCGGCAGTGGTGAAACCACCCTTACTGTCGATAAATCCTATGCTAAAAAACAGCTCAACCGTTCTCGGCTTAAGCAATTGAAAGCCGTTTCCTAAACGTTTTATTTAATAAAAAAATTAAAAGAATAAACACTCTCAACTGTTCTGTTAAAGAAAGGTTAAAAAAAAACCTTTCTTTTTTTGTTACTGTACATTTGAGTGTCCCGAATTTTCAATACATTAAACAATTAAAATAGGTGTTATTGAGCACCTCTTTTGTCTTTAGAAAAGCATTGTTTTTTTAACTCCAAAACATGTGCTGTCAAATCTTTTATTGTCTCTGGTGGGTATCCGTGGTCAAATGAAGGCGTTGTCATTTTTTGACCATCAATTTCAATAGAAAGAACAGCATGAGCAGCGCCGTCGTAAAACCGCTTAGAAGTAGGTGCTTTAAGTGTCGGTAAATCTTCGGGATTAAGCTCTTCTAAAAGGTCTAAGCATTTTTGCCAATCTTTTTTGCTTATTTTATAGAACGTTTGAAGCGCGTTATTTCTATCGATCCTTAGGTGGATACCCGCTTCTGAAACTAAAATGTTTTCAAAAAATCCTCTTGAAAGCGCTTCGTATTGAATTTCAATCTGCTTTTGATTCATGAATTTTTCTGGGGACTGACTGCCACAATTACTGAACAGCGCAATTGTTAGATAGAAAATAATGGAACGCATGGGAAAGAAGTTATAATTATTAATGCAACAGATGCAATATGTATGCCATTTTAAGACCGTCTCAATAAAGCTTCAATAAACAAACGAGAATTGGAAAGACGTGGTATCTTGTGTTGCCCACCCAATTGATTTTTTGTTTTTAACCAGTCGTGAAAAAGTCCCGCTCTAGCCACCCTCACTTTTGGAATGTTTAGCGTGGTATTGTTATAGCGTTTGGCCTCATAGTCAGAGTTTAAAGCTTTTAAGGCATTGTCCAATAGTTCTATAAAATAACACAGATCTTTAGGCGGTTTTTTAAATTCAATCAACCATTCATGCGCCCCCTTTTCTTTGCCTTTCATAAAAATAGGCGCGACCGTGTAATCCCGAACTTCACAACCAATTTTTTTAGCAACGATTTTCAAAGCTTTATCGGTATTTTCGATAATGAGTTCTTCACCAAAGACATTGATAAAATGTTTGGTGCGCCCAGTCACCACAATGCGGTAAGGGTCGATGCAGGTAAACCTAACGGTATCCCCAATTTGATAGCGCCAAAGTCCTGCATTTGTGGTAATAATCATGGCATAATTTTTCCCTTTTTGAACTTCATATAAAGGAATCACTTTTTGATTTTTAGTGCCATAAGTCTCCATTGGGATGAACTCATAAAAAATCCCATAATCCAACATCAACATCAATTCATCGGAATGATTGCGGTCTTGAATGGCAAAAAACCCTTCAGAGGCATTGTAAGTTTCATAATATTTAAACGATGTTGAAGGAATTATCTTTTTGTACTCTCGTTCGTAGGGCATAAAACTCACCCCGCCATGAAAATAAACTTCTAGGTTAGGCCAAAGATCCAAAATGTTGGAATGTCCAGTTGTTTCCAAAACAGTATTTAGTAAGACCAACATCCAAGAGGGTACACCAGCCAAACTCGTCACATTTTCATGTCTGGTTTCTTCAACAATGGCCCGCATTTTAGCTTCCCAATTGCTCATCAATGAAATTTTATTACTTGGCGTACTGCTAAACTCTGCCCAAAACGGCATATTATCAATCAAAATGGCAGAGAGATCTCCAAATACAGCACCATTTTCCTCATACAATTCTTTACTCCCCCCTAAACGCAAATTTTTACCATTGAACAACTCAGATTCCGGGTTGTTGTTAAGGTACATACAGAGCAAATCCTTTCCAGCTGCATAATGGCAATTCTCTAAAGAGGCGCCGCTAACGGGTATAAATTTACTTTTGGAATTGGTGGTACCGCTTGATTTTGCAAACCATTTTATGGGCTTTGACCAAAAAATATTTTGTTCCCCTTTAAGGGAGCGTTCTATTAATTCTTCATACATCTCGTAGGTTGATACAGGTACTCGATTTGCAAATTCTCTATAGGACTCAATAGATTTAAAACCGTATTTAAGGCCTAACTCCGTATTTTCAGCACCCTCCAAAAGGTTTACAAGAAGTTCATTTTGAACATCATAGGGGTATTTTAGAAACAAATCAATTTGATGAAATCGTTTCTTTAAAAACCAACTAGCAACGGAATTAACCAATGGAATTTGCATAAAAAATAACTATATTTAGGAGTTTAAAAGTAATAAAATTTCTCTATGCTTTACCAAGGGGTCCTTACAAAAATGCAAACGGAACTCAGCGTCCCTATAAATTATTATTTGATGCTTGGTAATGCGCTTGTTCAGCCGCATCAACTGCTTCACAAAAAACTCAAATTGAAATTTTTTGGACACCAATGCTTGAGCTGTGGCAGTGGTGCCATTACATTCCGCCAGGGTTTTTGTAAATCTTGTTTTTTTGAATTACCGCAAACCGCAGACTGGATCATGCATCCCGAAAAAAGTAAAGCTCACTTGGGCATTGCCGAGCGTGATTTAGAATTTGAAGAAAAAGTACAACTACAGCCTCACATTGTCTATTTGGCCAACTCAAGCAATGTAAAAGTTGGGGTAACTCGAAAAACACAAGTCCCCACACGATGGATGGATCAGGGCGCTCAAACGGCTTTAGAAATTTTAGAAGTTCCCAACCGATATTTGGCGGGTATTGCCGAAGTGTCCTTAAAGAAAGTGGTTAGTGATAAAACCAATTGGCGTGAAATGTTAAAAGGAACTGCCCCTGAAGAAGACTTACCCCTTTGGCGTGACCGATTGATTCCTTATTTACCCGAAGAAGTCAAGCCTTATATTTTGGCCAATAACACGCCTTTAAATTTAGAATTTCCCGTGTTCAAGTATCCGGAAAAGCCAAAGAGCCTCAACCTTCAAAAAAATCCTGAATATGAGGGCGTCCTTGTCGGGATCAAAGGGCAGTATCTTATTTTTGAAGATGAAACTGTTTTCAATGTGCGAAGTAACGAGGGGCTCGTGGTGGGGTTAGATATTGTAAATTAATCCAATTCAATTTCTTGGTTAATTTTTAAATTGAACCGCTTTCTGAAGAAGAAAACACCCAAATATAAAAAGGGCGTATCTAGAGCCGCAATCAATACTTTAAACAGAAAGCCTGCCAGCAATAATCCCCAAAATAAACTCCATTCAATTTCTCCAAAGGCACATAAAAGCAACAAAACAGTTGCGGTATCTACAAACTGTGATAAGAAAGTTGAGCAGTTATTCCGCAGCCAAAGATGTTTACCTTTTGTTAGACGTTTCCAATAGTGGTAAATTTGAATGTCAATAAATTGTGCAAACAAATAGGCCAACATACTGGCTAAAACAGCAATGGCAGTACTGCCAAAAACAATTGAAAACATCGCATTTGAGACAGGTGACCACTCTGTGGCTGGCATAGCATTGGCGACGTAAATGATGCCCATGGCAAAAAATGAAGCGATAATGCCGCCCACCACCACTTCGTTGGCTTTTCTTTTGCCGTAAATTTCACTGATCAAGTCGGTGATTAAAAACGTAATGGGATAGGGTAGAATACCAACGGATATTTCAAACAGTTTTACCCCAAAAAAATCGCCTTCAAAAGGATGATAGTAAAAGAATTTTTTAAAGATCAGATTTGAAACGACTAAAGAAGTAATAAATAAAAGTCCTAAAATTAAATAGAGGCGCCGCGCTAAAAGGGTGTCTTTGGATGTCATTGGCTGTCAATAAATTCTTTAGTAAAGATATACTATTAATTTTTCTTTTACTTAAATTGCTGACTTTCTATGCAAGAACAAAAACCAATTTATATAGGCTTAGGCAGTAATACTGGTGATCGGTTTAATTACCTTCAATCTGCGGTTGACGCCATTCATTACGAAGTCGGTAGTGTACTGGCTATTTCCAATTGCTATGAGACGCCGGCCATGGGGTTTGAAGGCGAAGCTTTCCTCAATGCATGTCTTGAAGTTCGCAGCAATTTATCGGCAGAACTTCTGTTGTCCAAGCTCTTGCAAATAGAAGAAAAATATGGGCGTAAACGTTATGAAGACGGACAGTATCGCGCTCGGACCCTTGACCTCGACATATTATTTTTTGGAGATCAAAGCATTGAAACAGCACTGCTAAGTGTGCCTCATCCTCGTTTGTCGGAACGTCTTTTTGTTTTGCAACCCCTAGCTGACATCAATGCAGAATTTATTCATCCTACATTTCAGAAAACGATAGCGCAGCTCTTGGAAGTCTGCCCCGATAACAGTCCCATTTCAAAGCTAAAAAAACCGCTTACCAATCCCTTGAAGACTTTTGATTTTTCAGCTTATAATTTCATTGCGATTGAAGGTAATATTGGCGCTGGAAAGACAAGTCTGACGAAAATGATGGCCCGTGATTTCAATGCAAAAACAATTTTTGAACGTTTTGCAGATAATCCTTTCCTGCCAAAATTTTATGAAGATGCTGAACGCTTTGCGTTTCCTCTCGAAATGTCATTTTTAGCCGATCGCTTTCAGCAAATTTCTGAAGATTTAGCACAACTGGATTTATTTAAAGATTTTATCATAGCCGACTACGAAGTATTTAAGTCTTTGATTTTTTCAAAAGTGACCCTCTCCGAAGAAGAGTTTTTATTGTACCGTAAATTGTTCTATTTGGTCTATAAAGACATCAAGCGTCCCGATCTATATGTGTATTTGCACCAAGATGTTGAAAATTTAAAAGACAACATTAAGAAACGGGGCCGTGCATATGAACGAAATTTAAGTTCAGAATACTTAAATAAAATACACTTAGGGTATTTAGATTTTATAAAAAACACGCCCCCAGCAAAGGTTAAAATCATTGACATCAGTGATCGAGATTTTGTTGAAAATCGCCATGATTATTTGTGGCTTTTGTCACAGATTCAAGATTGATTCATTTTAGAAAACACATCCCACAAGGCCACACCCCCGCTCACAGCAACATTTAATGAATGCTTGGTTCCAAATTGCGGAATTTCTATGACACCATCACATTGGTTTATAACATCTTGACTCACCCCTTTGACCTCATGCCCGAAGACCAGCGCATAGGTTGTTTTGTTTTTTGGCGAAAAATCTTGAAGCATAGTGGCATTTTCAGCTTGTTCAATGGCCATAACTTTGATATTTTCAAGCTGTAATTTCTCCACTACCGCTAAAGTCGATTTGGCATAGGACCAATCCACTGTTTCTGTACTCCCTAGAGCAGTTTTTTGGATGTCTTTGTGGGGTGGGGTGGCTGTAATCCCGCAGAGGTAAATGTGCTGGATTCGAAAGGCATCGGCACTTCTGAAAATACTGCCAACATTATTGAGGCTTCGGACATTGTCTAAAATGACAATCAGCGGTGATTTTTTGGCCGCTTTAAAGCCTTCAACGCTCAGTCGATTCAATTCACTGTTTTTAATTTTTCGCACAGTTTTAATTCTCAGTTAATAGGTTTTAAAAAACCCTAAAATTGGTTACATTAGCATCTTTGTACGCTTACAAAAGTACGCTTTTAAAACAAAGATACATTGACCAAAAAAGTAAAAAAGGAAACGCCACTGATGAAACAGTACAATGCCATAAAGGCAAAGTACCCCGACGCTTTGTTGCTATTTCGGGTAGGCGATTTTTATGAAACTTTTGGTAGCGATGCCATAAAAGCGGCTAAAATTTTAGACATCATTTTGACCAAGCGAGGCGCTGGTAGCCAAAGCGAAACAGAACTTGCAGGTTTTCCACACCATTCTCTAAATACCTATTTGCCGAAATTGGTTAAAGCGGGTGCAAGGGTGGCCATTTGCGATCAATTGGAGGACCCCAAAAAAACCAAAAAAATTGTAAAGCGTGGCGTGACCGAACTCATCACACCAGGGGTTGCGCTTAACGATGAGGTTTTAAACGCCAAGACCAATAACTTCCTTGCAGCGGTTTATTTTGGAGCCCATACAGGGGTGTCTTTTTTGGATGTTTCCACGGGTGAGTTTTTGACGGCGCAAGGCAGTACGGCCTATGTATCTAAGCTTTTACAAAATTTCAGACCCAGTGAAGTCTTGATTGAAAAACAAAAACGCCAACAATTCAGTACAGCGTTTGGCAACAACTTTAATACATTTCACTTAGAGGATTGGGTCTTTCAACAGGATTATACAAATGAATCCCTCTGCCAACATTTTAAAACCAAATCTTTGAAAGGATTCGGGGTTGACGGCCTTCCAAATGGCCTGGTAGCTGCTGGAGCCATACTGCATTATTTGGGGGAGACCCAGCACCACAAACTACAGCATATCACTTCCATTCAGCGGCTTTTGGAGGCCGATTTTGTTTGGATGGATAAATTCACCATTCGGAACTTGGAACTGTACCATTCCAATAATACCAATGCGGTCACCCTCATTCAGGTCATTGACAAAACCTTATCGCCAATGGGGGGAAGACTTCTCAAACGTTGGCTGGCATTGCCTTTAAAATCGGTAGCGGCCATTAAAGCACGTCATGACGTGGTGCAATATTTCTATGACAATGAAACGGCCTTAATGGAAATACAATCTTCTTTAAAAGGTATTGGCGATTTGGAACGCCTCATTTCAAAGGTGGCCACTGCCAAAGTCAGCCCGAGAGAGGTGGTGCAATTAAAAAATTCTCTAGTGCAAATTCTGCCCATAAAAGCATTGGCACTTGACTGCGACCATTTGCACCTCAATGCGCTTGGAAAACAAATTCAGGATTGTGAGGCCCTGCGCTTCAAAATCAAAGCCACTCTCAATGAAGACGCACCCGTTAATATTTTAAAAGGCCACACCATTGCCTCATCTGCCAACGAAGAATTGGCGGCTTTACGTGCCATTGCGTTTTCGGGAAAAGATTATTTAGATGGCATGTTGGCTCGAGAAAGTGAAGCCACGGGCATCCCCTCTTTAAAAATTGCCTCCAACAATGTATTTGGGTATTATATTGAAGTTCGAAACACCCACAAAGACAAGGTTCCAGCCCATTGGATTCGCAAGCAAACACTGGTCAATGCGGAGCGTTACATTACGGAAGAGCTCAAGGAATACGAGCAAAAAATATTAGGTGCGGAAGATCAGATTTTAGCCATTGAGCAACGGCTTTTTTCAGAATTGATAGTTTGGATGCATGGGCACATCAAAGCCGTGCAACAAAACGCACAACTGTTGGCCGAATTGGACTGCCTCAGTGCTTTTGCGCATCTGGCCAAGCAAAACCATTACAACTGTCCAGCGCTGGATACATCCTTTGATTTAGATATTCAAAAAGGCCGGCACCCGGTCATTGAAAAACAACTGCCTTTGGGTGAAACCTATGTCGCTAACGACCTCTTTTTAGACCGCGAGACCCAACAAATCATTATGATCACTGGGCCTAATATGTCGGGAAAATCGGCCATTTTAAGGCAAACGGCTTTGATCGTCCTTTTGGCTCAAATTGGCAGTTTCGTACCGGCCGCTAAAGCCAGGATTGGCGTAGTTGATAAACTGTTTACCCGCGTGGGCGCCAGTGATAACATATCGATGGGAGAATCGACCTTTATGGTTGAAATGAATGAAACGGCCTCTATTTTGAATAATATTTCTGAGCGCAGTTTGGTGCTTTTGGATGAGATTGGGCGTGGAACAAGCACCTATGATGGCATCTCCATTGCTTGGGCCATTAGCGCGTATTTACACGAACATCCTTCAAAAGCCAAGACGCTTTTTGCGACCCACTACCACGAACTCAATGAAATGACGGAAACCTTTTCACGCATTAAAAATTACAACGTGGCGGTCAAAGAGCTTAAAAACAATGTCTTGTTTTTGAGAACCTTAGTGGCAGGCGGTAGTCAGCACAGCTTTGGGATTCATGTGGCTAAAATGGCAGGCATGCCTCAGCCGGTGCTTCAGCGTGCAAAAAAAATATTAAAACAACTTGAAAAATCACATTCTAGTGATGCGCTCACGGAGAAGGTAAAAGGCCTGAACTCGGAAATGCAGTTGAGCTTTTTTAATCTAGACGACCCTTTGTTAGAGGCGCTCAAAGCTGATATTTTGGACACCGATATTGACCGTTTAACACCGGTTGAAGCATTGATGAAGCTCAACGAAATTAAGCGGAAACTATCGAAGAAGAAATAAGGACAAAAACAAAAAAAAACTTTGGTATTCTCAGAAATGTGTTAAATTTGCAACCCCTTTGATAATCAAAGGAAACGTTCTTATAAATCGCGAAAGTAGCTCAGGGGTAGAGCACCACCTTGCCAAGGTGGGGGTCGCGGGTTCAAATCCCGTCTTTCGCTCAATTTTTAAGTCTTATGCTGAAGTGGTGGAATTGGTAGACACGTTGGACTTAAAATC